>JAQXIB010000262.1 GCA_029007575.1 Clostridiales bacterium
AGGAGTAACAGGTCCGGGACGTCCGACAGGAGATTTACCTTCACCACCACCGTGCGGATGGTCGCATGGGTTCATAACAGAACCGCGAACGGTCGGTCTCCAGCCCATATGACGTTTTCTGCCGGCTTTACCGATGCTGACATTTTCGTGGTCGATATTACCGACCTGTCCAATGGTAGCAACGCAGTTTACCGGAACATTTCTCAGCTCGCCGGAAGGCAGACGAACCAGCGCATAAGCGCCTTCTTTTGCCATCAGCTGTGCCATGTTACCTGCTGCACGAACCAACTGTGCGCCTTTGCCGGGATACAGTTCCACGTTGTGGATGAAAGTACCGACCGGGATGTTTGCCATCGGGAGCGCGTTGCCGGGTTTGATATCAGCGTCTGCGCCGGAACGGACAACATCGCCGACCTTCAAATCGTGCGGAGCAAGGATATAACGTTTTTCGCCGTCCTCATACTGCACCAATGCGATATGAGCGGAACGGTTCGGATCGTACTCTAAGGTGAGTACATTTGCATTCATGCCAACTTTGTCTCTCTTGAAGTCGATGATACGATATTTGGTACGGTTTCCGCCGCCTCTGTGGCGAACGGTGATCCGTCCGTAGCTGTTTCTGCCGGATTTATTTTTCAGCGGAGCAAGCAAGCTCTTTTCGGGAGCCACTTTGGACAGCTCGGAATAATCGGTAACCGTCATCTGACGTCTGGAAGAGGTTGTTGGTTTGTAGCTTTTAATTGCCACTGTGTTCACTCTCCTATTTCGGTTTAGCGGCCGGCTCAAGCCGACCATACGTTACCTGCTTTCATCGCTTGCGCGGTAAAAGCTCACACATGAAACGAATCGCTTGATTAGTTCATGCCTTCGAAGAACTCAATCCCTTTTGAATCCTCTTTCAGTGTAACAATTGCTTTTTTCCAATTCGGTTTGTAACCGACGTTTCTGCCGACACGTTTCTGTCTGCCTTTGCAGTTCATGGTGTTAACCTTTGCAACGGAGACGTTGAACAGAGCCTCAACCGCTTTTGCGATCTCGATTTTGTTGGCGTCAACCGCAACGCGGAAGGTGTACTTTTTGTCGGCAATCCGCATCATGGAATCTTCGGTGATAATTGGTTTCAAGATAATATCTTGTGCTGATCTCATTATGCGTACACCTCCTCAAGTTTCGCGATGGCATCCTTCGCTACGATAAAGGTATCGTAATGGAGAATGTCATATACATTGAGTGTGTTCACCAGAGCGGTCTTAACACCGGGAATATTCGCAGCGCTCTTGATCACCTTCTGGTCAACAGCCGGCATTACAATGAGTGCTTTTTTGCCTGCGTTGCAAGCGGTGAGCATATCAATGATTGCCTTTGTTTTGAAATCCTCGAGCTCAATTTTCTCGATGATCATCATGTTGTTATCCAAAACCTTGGTGGACAAAGCGGATTTCATCGCCAGTCTTTTCACCTTTTTGTTGAGGGAGTAGCTGTAATCACGAGGTTTCGGACCTAACGCGATTCCGCCGTGAGTCCATTGCGGAGCTCTTGTGGAACCTTGTCTTGCATGGCCGGTACCTTTCTGTTTCCAAGGCTTTCTGCCGCCGCCGCGCACTTCTGTACGGGTGAGGGTAGACTGTGTGCCCTGACGTTGGTTAGCGAGATAGTTTACCACCATCTGGTGCATAACCGATTCATTCGGTTTGATACCGAAAATAGCATCCGAAAGCTCCATAGAAGAAACTTCTTTCCCTGCCATATCTAATACTGCAACCTTTGGCATTGTGCTTCCTCCTTCCCTTAAGCCTTCTTGACACTGTTGATTATGGTAACGATGCCGCCCTTAGGACCGGGTATCGCACCCTTCAGTGCAATCAGATTGTTTTCTGCGTCAACCTGCACAACGACCAGATTCTGGATTGTAACGGTTTCTGCACCCATGTGGCCCGGCATTTTTTTGCCTTTCGGGATTCTGGACGGATCGGAAGCCGCTGCCATTGATCCCGCGTGACGGTGGACAGGTCCGGTACCATGGGTTTCTTTTAATTTGGAGTTGTTGTGACGTTTTACGGTACCTGCAAAACCTTTACCTTTGCTGGTGCCCTGAACATCAACGATATCGCCTTCAGCGAAAAGATCCGCTTTCAGGATGTCGCCGACATTGACAGCGTCGCAATCTTCCAGTCTGAGTTCTTTCAGTGTTCTCTTCGGGGCTACATCTGCTTTTGCAAAATGTCCCGTCATAGGTTTGTTGACATTGCCCGGTTTCATATCGCCGAAACCGATCTGAACAGCATTGTAGCCGTCATTCTCGATCGTTTTCTTCTGAGAAACAACGCAAGGTCCTGCTTCGATGACGGTAACCGGAATAACGTTACCTTTTTCATCGAAAATTTGGGTCATACCGATTTTTTTACCGATAAGTCCTTTTTTCATGGTGTTTACCTCCTTTAGGTTATTGGTTGGCGTTGCCAACATGACCTGCTTGGCTTTCGAAAAACGAAATCAGTTTTCTGTAATTAGAACTTAATCTCGAGCTCTACGCCGGCAGGAAGTTCCAGGCTCTGGAGCGCTTCCACTGTTTTGTTGGAAGGTCTTAAGATATCAATGAGCCTTTTGTGGGTTCTCATCTCAAACTGTTCCCGGCTGTCCTTGTACTTGTGAACCGCACGGATGATGGTTACGATTTCCTTCTCGGTCGGAAGTGGAATCGGGCCGGATACTCTGGCGCCGGTACGTTTTGCGGTCTCCACAATTTTCACCGCTGACGCATCGACCAAGCTGTGGTCATAACCTTTCAGTCTGATTCTGATTTTTTCTTTGACTGCCACTGTCATCGCCTCCTTAAATTTGTTTGGGGGGAAGACTAAAGCTTAACACGCTCCCGTGCGTTTCGCGCACGGACATTAAAAAATTCCGAAAAAACCGCATAGTTCTCCCGGAGCGTCCCTAATACGATTGTTGCCCTGGCAGGGTTGTCCTAACACAATCCCGTCAAACATTGCAATCCCATTATTCAGCTTTTGTCGCCCGGTTTAAAATCGGACATACTCCACGGAAAAACCAAAACAACCGAAGTTGTTCTGCAACCTCCCGCTTCAACGCATATCTGTCGCAGTCACGCTTGTTTATTATACAATAACAACCTATAAAATGCAAGCTTTTGGGAAAAGAATTTTGAGAAATTTCAACGATTTTTTTGTGCACAACTTACAAAATCGACAAAAACTCTTTTTTTTAATTAAAATTCGATGCGGCATTGGCATTGTGATTATCTATATAATATAGATAATCACCCTATCATTTTTCTTTTTGCTTTCTATTATAATCGCATTTATCTTTATTTTATACAAAGCCGCGTATCTTGTCAAATATCGCCCCTCTCAAAATAATTTTTCTTTTTTCCTTTTTCTCTTGTTTTTTCAGCATAACAATGCTAAAATAGGGTTGACTCATTTTTGATTGAAAGGCGGTTGAAGACATTTTGCCGGCAGAAAACGATACAGAACCGCCGGCAGTCTGAAGTAGATATGTCAGTTGATGCAGTAAAGAAATATTTAAGAAAATGGGACAAGCAAGATGATGTCCTGGAATTTGATACTTCCAGCGCAACGGTGGAACTCGCCGCGCAGGCATTG
>JAQXIB010000263.1 GCA_029007575.1 Clostridiales bacterium
GCCCCTTTTAATGGAGAAACCGAGGACATGTGCATCGGTTTCGACTTCGACAATCCGCGTCGCAACGCGGATTGTGGGGTGAGGTTGGGAGAGGGGAAAGTCCCCTTTCCCAGAGCGTTGTCGACTTTGTCGACACGCTCAATCGTGCCGTAAAAACGGCACGATCCATAAAACGACTATTATTATACCTCTATTTATGCAATCCGTCAACACTGTCAATCGGCAAAGTAAATAAAATACCGGTATCCGGTTCGGACAAATCTCCTATCACATCCCTTATTACTGCTTTGACCGTTTGAATTTGCTCGTCATTGAGGACCATAAAAATCATTCTGTTTTCCTCTCTGTCGGGATTTAAAAACAGCCTTAGAGAACCTAAAAACGCTCCGTCCTCCACATGATAGAGCGCCCTTGCCATTCCGGTGCTTTCAACAATGGTAGCACCCGAAATTTTAGCTTCCGAAAAAGCACAAAGTAATGTTTCCAGTTTTTCCACATCATCCAAAATGAATACCAATAATTTCATCTATCCATCTCCTTTTTTTGATATTGTAAAGGCAATCTTCTGCCATTGAAAAGGTGTCATGTTTTACTTTTCAACAGAATACAGACGCCTTAGAGACCGCCCTTCTGAATAAAAAATTGGCGAACGGCGAGCGCACAGCCCGATAAAAATATCTCATTCTGCTTCAGCCGGCAGGAAATAACCCGCTTTAAAATTTCCTCTCCCAAATATTCTGCTGAAATTTCTTTCAGCAACATCATAAACTGGTCACGCTCAAACTGCGCACCAAAAAA
Source organism: Clostridiales bacterium (assembly GCA_029007575.1). Lineage (GTDB taxonomy): Bacteria > Bacillota > Clostridia > Oscillospirales > Ruminococcaceae > HGM13222. The sequence continues at coordinate 799 of JAQXIB010000263.1, forward strand.
TGCAATTTTTTCGGGATCTGCTAAACTGATAATATTGTTGATGAAAACCGCAAAGCTTTTCACACAATCCTTAAATATCGCCATTACTCCGGGGTCGTTCAAGATAATATAATCAACTATTCCTGCCACACGAAGAAGATTGACGTTTCCTCCTACATAATCGTAAAGAAGCGGGGTGTTTTCTTTCGAAAACGCATTCACGATCCGAACATATACCGCATCATCCGAAAATTCATTTAAGGCACAGCCATGATGTCCGCAGGAACAACGTTCTCCCTCTGGTTTGACGATCATATGAGCAATGTTCATCGACTGATTATGATATCCCCGATAAATTTCGTTATTGACCATGATGGTTGAATCAATATTGTCAGAAAAGCGAACAACGATCAGATTGCTGTTTGAAACATTGGGATACATAAAATCCACTTCCGCCAGGGCAATACCGCTGATCATGGAATCGAAAGCCACAGGAATTTGAAAAGCTTTTTCAAATTCCTGCCGCAATTCACTGTAATTCGGCGCACCGCTGCCGTTGGACACCTTCATGATCCGCATTGCGCGATTATTCAGGCAAACGCCGATGCCCAATATCTGCTTTTCTTCCAGACAATTGTATGCCATCATTTCTTTCATATTCACAAAAATATTGTGCAACGTAATTTCGTTCATATCATTCGGCTGGATCCTCAATTGACGTTTTTCCAGTACTTCTCCGCTGATATTGGACAGTCCGATATGAATCTTCAGGCCATCTATCGCAACGCCGAACGCAAACCGAAAATTCTTATTGATGTCAATTAAAATCTTTTTCCGCCCGCGAGTTGCTTTTTGACCGGCGCTTCCGGCCTCTCCCTTTTCATATAAAACGCCCTGCTCGATCATCTCATTCGTAATAATCGTCACTGCCGCCCGGGTCAATTCCAATGATGATGACAAGTCGATTCTGGAAGTGGGACCATGCTGCTGCAATTGCTTCAAAATCTGCATTCTATTGCGCCGTTTTAAATCTAATTTACTTATTCCAAACTGTTCCACAACAATCCACCTCGTTATTTTACCGAAGATTCAACGTTTTGATAAAAGCCGAATTTCCCTTGGAACAAAACGAGAAACATCCTTCATTTTCAATAAGGGGCAAAGCCCCGTCATTCAACGTTCCGGTAGTGGATTGTACCACCACCGGAAAAAGTGAGTGGGACCCTCCGCCTATAGAGGCGGAGGGCATCTCGCTTTTAGTTAATGCTCACTGAACAATTCATAAACAACGATAACAAAGCACTTTTCCGTTGTTTATGAATTGGCAAAGTGCAAGGTTTTTGATAGCTTTTTTTACGAAAGCCTTGCACTTTGGATTTCGATTTCATCCTGAAATCGAAATCTGTGTTCGCATCAAGAAATGTCTATACGGCAGAT
>JAQXIB010000264.1 GCA_029007575.1 Clostridiales bacterium
ATCCGCATCCTTTTTCTCGATCAAAACCGAAATTTTAATTTCACTGGTGGAAATCATCTGAATGTTAATGCCCGCTTCAAACAGCGCTTCGAACATGGTCGCAGCCACGCCGGGATTGGACTGCATACCCGCACCGACAATAGAAACTTTGGCGACATCCTCGGTGACCTCGACTCGCTCGGCGCCCAGATGCTCCAGATCTGTTTCCAAAACTTCCTTGGCTGCAGCAAGCTGAGAAATCGGACAGGTAAAGCTGATATCCTTGGTGTTATGTCTGCCGATAGACTGAATGATAATATCCACATTGACTTTCTTTCTGGCCAGATTCGAGAATATCTTAAACGCAATTCCGGGCTCATCCGGCAATCCGATGACCGCTACCCGCGCTACATCACAATCTTTTGCTACACCTTTTACCAACATTTTTTCCATCTTAACTACCTCCTTAACCTTTGTACCGGGTTTTCTTTCCAAGCTGGAAACAACTTCCAGATTCACGCTGTATTTTTTCGCCATCTCGACCGAACGGTTATGCAAAACCTGCGCTCCCAAAGAAGCCAGCTCAAGCATTTCGTCGAACGAAACTTCATCCAATTTTTTCGCATTCTTCACTTTTCTCGGATCGGCCGTATAAACGCCGTCTACATCGGTGTAAATCTGGCACAGATCCGCATGGAGCGCCGCCGCCAAAGCGACTGCGCTGGTATCCGAGCCGCCGCGTCCGAGCGTCGTAATATCGTCAAACCGATTCACGCCCTGGAAGCCGGCAACAATCACGATATTTCTCTTATCCAGTTCCCGCTCCACCCGCTCGGTATTGATTTTACGGATTCTCGCATTACCGTAATCAGAGGTAGTTAAAAATCCCGCCTGCCATCCGGTCAGCGCAACCACCGGGAATCCTAATTTTTCAATCGCCATCGCAAGCAATGACATCGAAATCTGCTCTCCTGCCGAAAGCAGCACATCCATCTCCCGCTTGGAAGCCTGCGGATTGATTTCATTTGCTTTCTCAATAAAATCATCGGTCGTATCCCCCTGCGCGGAAACCACAACAATGACGTTGTTCCCTTTCGCATAGGTTTCGGTTACGATGTTTGCCACATTAAAAATCCGCTCTGCATCTTTTACCGATGTTCCGCCGAATTTCTGAACAATGAGTCCCATAACTACATTCCTTTCTATTTTTTCCGGGCATCGCCCGGCTTGATTACCCTATTAAGAATCTGCTTCCTCCGAAAGCCTTGCCCCTTCATTATCAATGGACAGCTCCAGTATCCGCCATCCCGCCTTGCCACAGTCATCCAGATACTGCCGCACTGCCGGCAAAAATCCGGGATCATTACAGGAAACGATCGCCATCAGCGTCGGTCCCGCGCCGCTGAGATAAGCGGCATATGCGCCCTGCCGATAGCAATAATCCAAAATTTCCCGGCCTCCCGGAATCAGTTCCAAACGATACGGCTGATGAAGCAGATCGTTCACGCCGATCTTTAGGTTTTCATACTTCCCCTGCAGCAGCGAAGCGGAAAACAACGCCGCGCGGGAAAGATTATGCACCGCCGTTTTATATGACACCTCGACAGGCAGCAAAGCGCGCGCCGCTTCGGTACTCATCTCAAAATCGGGTATCAGCGCATAAAAGCGCAGATGCCGATCCACCTTTTGTTTCACCCAATACACCCTGCCGTCATCGATCGCTGCGGTCACGATACCGCCCAGCAGCGCCGGCGTCGTATTGTCGGGATGTCCCTCGATCTTGGCCGCCAGATTTACCATATCATCGGTAGACAGCGGATGATTCAGCAGATGGTTTGCGCCGGTGAGCCCCGCAATGATACAGGCGGAGCTGCTGCCGAGTCCCCGGGTAAACGGGATGTTATTTTCCTGCTCCAGATGAAGTCCGCGAAGCGGTTTGCCGCAAAGCTGATACAGATGCTTTACCGCGGCATACACCATATTATCCTCACCCTGCGGCACCGGCACGCCGTCCCGCGACCGGATTTGCAGATCCTCCGCTTCCTCCATCCAAACATAGTTGTACAAGCTGACCGCGAGCCCCATCGAATCAAAGCCGGAGCCCAGATTGGCGCTGGTCGCAGGTACCTGTATTTTTAATCGCACGCCCAGACTCCTTCCGATATTAATAATCCAGCACCCGAATTTTTCCGAGCAGTTCGATTCCCTCTGCTTTTAATTCTTCCAATGCTTTTTCCAGTTTGCCCTCGTTGATGATCTCGGTCGTCAGCGCAAATTCATTCACCGGCTGATCGGCACGGGACAGGAATCGCACCTCACCGAGCTTCGCCGCCACCTTTGTCTTGGCGTTCGGATCGTTCGAAACAAAACGCAGATAAAACGCGATATCGGTTTGGGTATGATCCAGCACATAGCTTTCGTGGCTATCCACCCAAGTAAGCGAATTACTGGTATGGGTCGATTTTGCAGCCGCGATAATATCCGCGACCACCGCACTGGCGGTCGGCAATTTTCCGGCTCCTTTTCCGTAGAACACCACGTCTCCGGTGGCATTGCCTCTGACCAGAATGCCGTTGAACACATCGTCGATGCTGGCAAGCTGGCTGTCATGCGGGATAAATGCCGGACTGACCATAGCGGTCAGCATACCGTTTTCCATCTTCTTGGCGCGGCCGATCAGTTTGATCACGCCGCCCCAATCCTCAGCGTAAGCGACATCCTCCAAGGTGATTTTGGTGATGCCCTCGGTATGTACCGTTTCGGGATAAACATGCTTTCCATAGCACAAGGACGCCAAAATACAAATCTTACGGCAGGCGTCATACCCTTCTATATCGGCAGTCGGATCCTTTTCGGCATATCCAAGCTGCTGTGCCAGCGCCAATGCCTCATCAAACGGCATCTGCTCTCTAATCATTTTCGTCAAAATAAAGTTGGTGGTACCGTTGAGGATACCGGCGACCTCATCGATCTCATTCGCCGCCAGGCAGTGATGCAGCGGTCGGATGATTGGGATTCCGCCGCCGACGCTCGCTTCAAAAAAGAAGTTGACGTTATGCGCCTTTGCTGTCGCCAGCAATTGCGCTCCCTTTGCCGCAACCAGCTCTTTATTGGAGGTAACCACGCTCTTTCCCTTTTCCAGACAGGCGGTAACAAACTCAAACGCCGGATGGATACCGCCCATGACTTCAGCAACCACCGAAATTTCATCATCATTTAAAATATCCTGAAAATCCTTAGTGAATTTATCGCTGTACGGCAGTCCCGGAAATTCCCGCAAATCCAGTATCCGTTTGACCTCCATACTTTGACCGGCTTTTTTCTCGATCACCGCTTTATTCTTCTGCATGACCTCTACAACGCCCGAGCCGACGACGCCATGCCCCAACACTGCTACCTTTGCCATATTCTCATCTCCTGTTTTCCCAAAGGGATTTCCCCTGTTCTTATATCAGCTTTACCTCAATCACGCCCCGCAGCGTTCCGAGCTTATCCAGAAATTGTTCAAACTCACGCTTGCTGCGATTCTGCCAAAAAGCCTCCAGGCGAAACGAAATCGTGACGACCGCCACCATATCCACCGGGATGTTTTGGTTTACAGTTAGTATATTTGCTCCGTTTTCATACAATTCGGAAAGTATCGACGACAATACGCCCGGTTCGTCCGACAGCTTAAAATAGATGGTTTTCGGCTTATCCTGCTGTTCAAAATCCTGCAAAAACACGCTGTCTTTATATTTATAAAACGCGCCGCGCGACACATCCGCCAAGCGGCAGGCATCGGCAGATGATTTCGCAATTCCCTTTGCCAGCAGCAATTTCGCGTGAAGCACCTTTTCAAAAACGTCCGGCAGCACATTGATATCCACCAGAACATACTGCGGTATTTCCGACACCTGAATTCACCCTTTTCCAAAAAGCAAGTTGTTCATTTTCAAAAACACCTGTATACGTAGCATATACAACTATACCATTTTTCGCGGCTTTTCTCAATAGGTAAATTCACTAATTTTAAAATTAATTTAAAAAAGAATAATAAACAATTTTTCAAACACCTATTTGTATACTCTGATTATCTCAGAACGATTTCCACCTATTTCCATGATTAACGCAACCGATTCGAATCATAATAATAACACATTACAAGTTTTATTTGATTGATTTGCGTTTGTAATAATTCTTTGTAATGCACAACAGGCGGAAGTTTTCCGCCTGTTTTTTGATATGCTGATAAAACCGACATACTATATCCGTTTGGTGAGCAACCCGGAATATTGCGCACGAAAATCGTCAAAAGTATCGTGATCCAGGGCTTCTCTGATCTTTTCCATCAAAGTATTGTAAAAATACAGATTGTGCATCACGCCCAGCCGCATCGCCAGCATCTCGTTCGCCTTAAACAAATGATGCAGATACGCACGGGAATGATTCCGGCAGGTCGGACAGCCGCATTTCTCGTCCACCGGTCGGTCGTCGGTGATATATTTCGCGTTCATCAGGTTTCGGATGCCGCTCCAGGTATTCAGGTGGGCATGACGAGCGTTCCGGCTCGGCATCACACAGTCAAACAGGTCAACCCCTCTGGCTACTGCCTCAATAATATTGGTGGGAGTACCCACCCCCATCAGATAACGCGGCTTATCCGCCGGCATATACGGCTCGACCGCTTCGATAATCCGATACATCTCGTCGGCGGTTTCTCCGACCGCCAAGCCGCCGATGGCATAACCATCCAAATCGAGCTTTGCAATCTCGATCATATGCTTGATCCGCAGGTCGTCATAGACGCATCCCTGATTGATACCGAACAGCATTTGATGCTGATTAATGGTGTCGGACAGCGCATTGAGCCGCTCCATCTCCGCCTTGCATCGATACAGCCACCGCGTCGTCCGCTCGCAGGATTGCGCCGAATATTCCCATGTAGAGGGGTTTTCCACGCACTCGTCAAACGCCATCGCAATGGTAGAGGCGAGGTTGGACTGAATTTGCATACTTTCCTCCGGCCCCATAAAGATTTTGGCGCCGTCGATATGAGAACGGAAATATACCCCTTCCTCTTTTATGGTACGCAGCTTGGAAAGAGAAAATACCTGAAATCCGCCGCTGTCGGTCAATATCGGCCGCTGCCAGCCCATAAACCGATGCAGTCCCCCCAGTTCATGGATGATCTTATCTCCCGGACGGAGATGAAGATGGTAAGTATTGCAGAGCTCCACCTGACACTTCAAATCCACCAAATCATAGGAGGATATCCCACCTTTGATGGCCGCCGCCGTCCCGACATTCATAAAAGCCGGCGTCTGCACCGTTCCGTGTACGGTGGTAAAGCTGCCGCGCCGCGCCGCTCCGTTTTTCTTGATTAACTGATACATGGTGATTCCATCATGCCTTTCTTGATCATTTTTTAGATATGTGAAACATCCACCGAATAGTCGTCCTCTATCAAAAGATAGCGACAGCCGTATTTTCGGCACATTTCCAAGTTTTCCCGATTCTCCGCAATGAGCGCCGCTTTGGTGCAGTTGCTGTCGTCAATACGGTTTTCTATCACATTGGCATAGCCTAAAATATCATCGAAATGCCGCTGAATATATTCTTCGCTGAAAACAAGGCAAACATACCGGATCTGCCGGCGGTATGTTTCCTCAAAATCTCGGAGACAGTCAAAAGGAATATAACATCCCTCGACGATCAAATTCTGCCGATTCTCAATGTTTGTTTTGATGATCTCCCGAACAATCGGCCAAAGATATTCGGTCAGCGCTTCGGTACTGCTATAAGGCGTCAGATCACAGCATCCGCTGCGGATCAGTCCCATTTTAAGATGGTCGATCGAAAGATACGGAAACTGATATTTTTCGAGCAGCTTTTGCGCCAGCGCTGTTTTGCCGGTATGTGAGCCGCCCGCGATCAATAGAATCATATTTGCCTCCTAGTTTAAAAGGAATGCACTGTTTGTGTTTATTACAAGATCGCCATCGCGTCGCCGAAGCTGAAAAAGCGATAGCGTTCCTCCACTGCCGTTTGATACGCCTTCATGGTGTGCTCATATCCCATAAAGGCGGACACCAGCATGATCAGCGTGCTTTCCGGCAGATGAAAATTGGTGATCAAGCCGTCCAGCACCTGAAACCGATATCCCGGATAAATAAAGATGTCGGTATAGCCCTCCGCTTTGCAGATCTTGCCGTCATGAAGCGATGCCACGCTTTCTAATGTTCGGCAGCTTGTCGTCCCGACCGCAATCACCCGCTTGCCGTTCGCTTTGGTTTCGTTAATCAAGTCGGCGGTTTCCTGCGGCAGCTCATAATGCTCCGAATGCATATGATGTTCGGTGATCTCTTTCGCCTTGACCGGGCGGAAGGTACCCAATCCTACATGCAGGGTGACATACCCGAATTTTACCCCTTTTGCCCGAATCTTATCCATCAGTTCGGGCGTAAAATGCAGGCCCGCTGTCGGCGCTGCCGCTGAGCCGAGCTCCTTGGCATACACCGTCTGAT
>JAQXIB010000265.1 GCA_029007575.1 Clostridiales bacterium
AGCGGACTTTGGCATTGCTGATCGAGAAATACGCAGGTGCATTCCCGGCATGGCTAGCACCGACTCAGGTCAAGGTGCTGCCGATCGGAGAACGTCAGCATGAATACGCACAGACCGTAGTGGAGAAGTTGAAAGCTGCCGGTATGCGGGTAGAGTATGACGATCGAAATGAGAAAATCGGATATAAAATCAGAGAGGCACAGTTGGAGAAAGTGCCGTATATGCTGGTAATCGGTGACAAAGAAGCAGAAGCCGGTGCGGTTGCGGTACGCTCCCGCAAAGAGGGAGATAAGGGCGTCATGCCGGTTAGCGCGTTTATTGATATGCTGACTGACGAAGTACAGAAAAAAACGCTGTAAAAACGAAGGAGGAGCCTTTTTGGGGTTTAAAAAAGAAAATATCAGAAACTTCAGCATTATCGCTCATATCGACCACGGAAAGTCAACCCTTGCCGACCGTATTCTGGAAAAGACTTCGACGGTGGCGCTTCGTGATATGGAGGACCAACTGCTGGACAACATGGATATTGAGCGGGAGCGCGGAATCACCATTAAAGCGCGTGCCGTGAACCTTACCTATCATGCACAGGACGGCAATGATTACAATTTCAATCTGATCGACACGCCGGGTCATGTGGACTTTAACTATGAAGTGTCACGCTCGCTTGCAGCATGCGAAGGAGCCATTCTTGTGGTAGACGCGTCTCAGGGAATCGAGGCACAGACATTGGCGAACACCTACCTTGCGATTGAGCATGATTTAGAGGTTGTACCTGTGGTGAATAAAATCGACCTGCCGTCCGCCGATCCGGAGCGGGTTTGCCATGAGATAGAGGATGTTATCGGGATTCCGGCATTGGATACGCCTCGGATTTCAGCAAAAATGGGAACAAATATCGAGGCTGTGCTGGAGGAAATCGTCGCTAAAATACCACCGCCGCAGGGAGATGACAACGCTCCCTTGCAGGCGTTGATCTTTGACAGCTATTATGACAGCTACAAGGGCGTTATTGTATATGTGCGGGTCAAAGAGGGAAAGCTTACCAAAGGTATGAAAATTCGCATGATGGCGACCGGTGCCGAGTTCGATGTGGTGGAAATCGGCTATATGGGAGCGACCAGCCTGATTCCTGCGCAGGAGCTTTGTGCGGGTGAAGTCGGCTATATTACGGCAAGCATCAAAAACATCAACGACACCCGGGTGGGTGACACTGTCACCAATGCGGATCGCCCCGCGAGCGAGCCGCTGCCGGGCTATCGTAAGGTCAATCCGATGGTGTTTTCGGGCATTTATCTGGTTGATGGCGCGCGGTATGCCGATTTGCGGGATGCTTTGGAAAAATTGCGGCTGAATGACGCGGCATTCACCTTTGAGCCGGAAACTTCGGTGGCATTAGGATTTGGATTCCGCTGCGGTTTTTTGGGTCTGCTTCATATGGAAATCATTCAGGAACGTCTGGAGCGGGAGTACAATTTTGATATCATCACGACCGCACCGTCGGTTGTGTACAAGCTAAAACTGACCGACGGCAGAGAGGTCATGATCGACAATCCGACCAATTATCCGGATGCGGCGTTGATCGCAACGGCAGAAGAACCCATGGTAAAGGCAAATATTCTGACGCCGGTTGAGTTTGTCGGAAACATTATGGAGCTTTGTCAGGACAGGCGGGGCGTTTTCAAGGATATGAAATATCTGGAGGAAACGCGGGTGGAGATGCACTATGATCTGCCGCTGAATGAAATCGTTTATGATTTCTTTGACGCGCTTAAATCCCGCACCAGAGGATACGCTTCCTTTGATTATGAGATGAAAGGATACGCACCGTCTAAGCTGGTGAAGCTGGATATCCTGCTTAACGGGGAGATCGTGGACGCGCTGTCCTTTATCGTGCATGCGGATAAGGCATATCCGCGGGCAAGAAGAATCGCCGAGAAGCTAAAAGAAAACATTCCGCGGCAGTTGTTTGAAGTGCCGATCCAAGCGGCGGTAGGCGGAAAGATTATCGCGAGAGAAACCGTCAAGGCAATGCGCAAGGATGTGCTTGCTAAGTGCTACGGCGGCGATATCACCCGTAAGAAAAAGCTGCTTGAAAAGCAGAAAGAGGGCAAAAAACGGATGCGTCAGCTCGGTACGGTAGAGGTGCCGCAGGAGGCGTTCATGTCGGTGCTGAAGCTGGATGAGTAAGCCGATCGGATTGTATGTGCATATTCCCTTTTGCAACGGGAAATGCCCGTATTGTGATTTTTATTCTCAGTGCGATACTTCTCTTGCCGATGCATATACCGACGCTGTCATTGCCGAAATGGCGGACGCAAAGCGGGATGATATTACTGCCGACACGCTTTATCTGGGCGGCGGCACACCTCCGCTTTTGGGTACCGAAAATTTGCTGCGTGTGCTCTCTGCGGCAAGGGAATACTTTTCTTTTTCCGGGGAAGCCACTTTAGAAGCAAACCCCTGCAGTGTGACGCCGGAGATGCTGTCCGCTTTGCGAGAGGCGGGATATAACCGCATTTCTTTCGGGATGCAGTCGGCAGTGCCGGAGGAATTGGCGATTTTGGGCAGAAAGCATACGCCGGAGCAGGTAAGATATGCGGTAGAATCGGCAAGGCAGGCGGGATTTTCCAATCTGTCGCTGGATTTGATGCTGGGGATTCCCCGCCAGACACAGGAAAGCCTCCGGTATTCGCTCGATACCGTTATTGGGCTTCCGGTGCAGCATATTTCGGCGTATATGCTTAAAATAGAGGAAAACACCGACTTTTACCGCAAAAGGCGGTGGGAGGAGTGCCCCGACGAGGAACAGACCTGCGAGATGTACCTTTACACGGTGGAATATCTGCGGCAGGCGGGATTTTTACAGTATGAGATCTCTAACTTCGCCAAGCCGGGAATGGCGTGCAGGCACAACCTAAAGTATTGGCGCTGTGAAGAATATTTGGGCTTCGGGCCGGCGGCGCATGGATATTTCGGCAGTCTGCGTTATGGGCACAGTCGGGATTTGAAACGCTATCTTGCCGATGCTTCGCAGACGGTTTCGGTGACCGATGACACCCCCGGCTCCTTTGCGGAGTATGCTATGCTTCGCCTGCGGCTGAACGACGGCGTTTGTTTGCCGGAAGCGGAAAGCCGATACGGAGAGGCGGCGCGTCGGATGGCGGAAAAAGCAAAGCGGTATGAAAGTACCGGATTGCTGACCGTTTCACCGGAGCGGATCGCACTGACGCCGCAGGGCTTTTTGGTGTCGAACGAATTGATCGGACAGATTGTTTTACGAGCCGCTGTGACCGATTTGTAAACTATCTGCGGAATTTCTTGACAGACAGCAAGAAATTCAGTATGATAAGATTTATAGACCGTAACCTTTTGTTGGGATAAGTTGCTTTTAGAAAGGATGAAAGCAGATGAAAAACCAGAAAAAACATGAATTGAAACTGATGTCGCTCATATCCATGCTGTTGGGAATGGCGGCGATCGTTACCACTGCGGCTTATATTGTGTATCGGGTAATCAGCGAAAGAGCTTACAACGAGAAGTGGAAAGATTATAACGATTGCGGCATATAGCTTCGGAAACGAAAACAGCACTTAAATGCGCACTTCGGGTGCGCATTTTCAGACTGCCCAAAGAGTAGTTTTTATAATGTGTCACGCAGGCGGACATGTGCCGCCGTAGTGGCACATTGAAGAGGAAACCAGCGGTGAGCAACGGCAAAGCCGTTTGCGGAGCTGGTTTTCGTCGAAAAGGGGGTATCGGGGGAAAAACGCAGAACAAGGCTTTGCCGCAGTGATTGCGTTTGTCCTTCGAAAGCATGTCAACATCGTTGACATGCTTAGATGCGCACTTCGGGTGCGCATTTTTTGCAATCAGAGGGATCACAATAAGATTATAAAAGAGATCATAAAAGGAAGGAACTTTCATGCGGATAGATTTTCATGTGCACGCATTTCCGGATCAGCTCGCGCCGAAAGCGATGTCGATACTGGCACAGCACGCGGGATATGACCCGCAATCCGACGGAACCTTTGCGGATACCTGTGAAAAAATGGCGGCGGGCGGTAACGATCGATTCGTGTTGCTTAACATTGCGCAGACGCCGGCTCAACAGGGAAATGCCAATCGGTTCGTGATCGAAAGAAACGGCGGAAAGGTGATCGCTTTTGCGGCGGTTCATCCCCTTTCCGACGATGCGATATATGAATTGGACAAGGCGAAGGATGCGGGTTTGAAGGGCGTTAAGTTGCATCCGGAATATCAGGGATTCGATATGGATGATCCGGCGGTATATCCGTTTTATGAAGCCTGTGCAAAACGCGGCATGATCATGTTGTTCCATGCCGGATTTGATTCGGCTTATCCGAACAGCCGGCGCGGTTACCCGGATAAGTCCGCTAAAGTGGTCAAGGATTTTGCGGGAGCAAAAATCGTGCTTGCTCATTTGGGAAATTGCCTCGATAACCGGGAAACGCTGGAACTGCTTTGCGGTCTTAATTGCTATTTTGATCTGTCCATTTGCTATAAGACAATGCCGCATGATCAGATCAAAGAAGTGATAAAAGCGCATACGGCGGATAGAATATTATATGGCACCGACTTCCCCTGGGGCAATATTGCGGATACCGTCAAAATGATTGAAAACCTCGGACTGACCGATCAAGAAAAAGAAAAAATTTACCATAAAAACGCAGAAAAGCTGCTGCAAATTTAATGAATTATCCGCTTGTTAAATAACTAGCAATATAGTATAATTTAAAACTGGAGAGATTCCGATGACAATGAAAAAAGTGGAAATTTTTACCGATGGCGCGTGCAGCGGAAATCCGGGTCCCGGCGGCTGGGGGGCGGTGTTGCGCTGCGGAACAGCGGAGAAAGAACTGTCGGGCGGTGAAAAAAGCACCACCAATAATCGGATGGAGTTAACTGCCGTGATCTCGGCGCTTTCGGCACTGAAACAGCCCTGTATTGTCACCCTTTGCAGTGACAGCAAGTATGTGATCGACGCAGTGACCAAAGGTTGGGCGAAAAGCTGGCAGAAAAACAATTGGATCAAATCGGATAAAAAACCGGCTTTAAATGCTGATTTGTGGGAGCGGCTGCTTGCGTTGCTCGATCAGCATGACGTCAGCTTTGTCTGGATCAAAGGACATGCGGGACATCCCGAAAATGAGCGGTGCGACCAAATGGCAGTCGAAGAATCCCGCAAGTTTTTATAAGAAATCGGTGCGATTCCGGCGGTTCGGAGCGTATATTTATCTGTGTCGGAAAAATTTTTCGGTGATCCCTTGCAAACTATACTAAAATAGTGTATAATAAAACCGTAATCAGAGAAAAACTGATTGATTCAGGTGGAAAAGCCCCGTTCGAATAGACGGCGGGGACATATTTCTTTGGATCGGTGGGATACTATTCCTTTATGAAAAAGGATATCACATAGTTGCCGCTTGTCATGTTGTAATGCATGGCAAGCTGCTATTCAACAATCGGGAGGTTGATTATGTTGAAAAGAACCGTTTATGCGGATAATTCCGCAACTACCAGAGTTTCAGACAATGCATTGCATGCAATGCTGCCATATTTTCAGGACAAATTCGGAAACGCATCCAGTCTTCATGCCGCCGGCAGAGAAGCGGCGCGAGCCTTGATCCATGCCAGAAAGCAGGTCGCGGATGCGTTGAATGCCGAACCAAATGAAATTTATTTCACTTCTGGCGGTACTGAGGCGGACAACTGGGCCATTAAAGGCGGTTGTGCGCAGGAATTAAAAAAAGGAAAGCGTCATATTATCACCACTGTGTTCGAGCATCATGCGGTGTTGCATTGCTTTGAGCTGCTGGAAAAGAATGGCTTCGAGGTTACTTATCTGCCGGTCAGCAAGGATGGTTATGTGACGGCACAGCAGGTGGCGGATGCCATCCGGGATGATACCGCGCTGGTTTCTGTCATGTATGCCAACAATGAGATCGGTACCATCCAGCCGATTGCCGAAATCGGTAAAGTCTGCCGTGAAAGGGGCGTTTGGTTCCATACCGACGCGGTGCAGGCGGTCGGCAATGTGCCGATTGACGTGAAAGCGCAGAATATTGATATGCTGTCCCTGTCCGGACATAAAATCCACGCGCCCAAAGGGATCGGCGTGCTATATGTCAGAAAAGGAATCGTGCTGCAAAATCTGGTCGACGGCGGTGCGCAGGAGCGCAACAGACGGGGTGGAACCGAGAATATTCCTTCGATCGTCGCCTTGGGACAGGCGATCACCGACGCTGCGAAAAACGTGGATGCGAAAGTCGAGAGACTGACCAAAATGCGGGACAGACTGATTGACGGCGTACTGTCTACGATTCCGAAAAGCCGTCTGAACGGCGGCAGAGAACCCAGACTCTGCATGAGCGCGAATTTTTCCTTCGAGGGCATCGAAGGCGAGGGAATGCTGCTGCTGTTGGATATGGAGGGCATCTGTGCTTCGTCCGGTTCGGCATGCACTTCGGGCTCGCTGGACCCCTCTCATGTTTTAA
>JAQXIB010000266.1 GCA_029007575.1 Clostridiales bacterium
CCGACTTTTTGGCTTCGCTTCGCGGCGGATCAATCATCCCGACCAGCCCCAAAAAAATCAATCCTTCTTCTTTGGGCGCAAGCTCCGAATCGGGCAGTTCCCGATAGGCGATCCCCAGCACCCGCAGAGCGTTAGATGCCATTTTATCATTTTCACGATCCAATTCTTTTTTCATATTGTCCGTTAAAGCAGATGCACCGCTTTGCGTTGCGGCATAAAGGCATTTTTGCATCACAATATCGTATCCGCCTTTGGTCAGCAACAATCGCTTTCCGCTTTTGTTTTTGACGATCACCGACATACATTTTCGCTTGCTGTCAAAGGGAATTTCGTCTATTCGGGTGTATTCGTGCTCCAGCGAATCGCTGGTAACGCCTGCTTTGGCAGCCATGATCAGCAGAGCGGTTTCGGTTGGATCACCGACGGCATTCCAACTGCCTTTGGCTTGGTTGACCGTCCTGTCCCGTCCGCCGAAGGCTTCGCCCGGCGTGTCGATACGGCTGTTGTTGCATAGGACGGCCACTTCGATCAGCTTTTTGGTGTTGTTTTGCAGATTGACATTCATCCTTGTGCTGCCTTGTCGGAATTCACCGGCTTTTTCGTATCCGTTTCCGGTTACCTCCAGATGATAATCGATTCCCACGATTTTTTTGACAGTCATTTTGTTTTCGGTCAGCGTTCCGGTTTTATCGGAGCAGATCACGCTGGCACAGCCCAGTGTTTCAACGGCATGCAAGCGGCGAATCAAGGATTTTTGTTTGACCATGCGGTTTACTGCGAGAGCAAGCGCAATGGTGACGATGGCAGGCAGACCTTCGGGGACAGCGGCTACCGATAAGGACAGCCCGGTGATCAGCATATTTAATATCGGCTCTCCGCGCAGGATACCGGTCAATGATACGATGGCGCAGATAATCAGGCAGCCGATGGCGATATATTTTCCCAATTCGCCCAGCTTTTTTTGAAGCGGCGTTTCTTCTTCCTCTATGCCTACCAGCATATCGGCAATTTGCCCCATTTGGGTATTCATGCCGGTCGCGATCACCTTTGCTCTGCCGTGTCCTTTCGTGACGGTGCAGCCCATGTACATTAAGTATTCTTTGTCGTGACCGGTAAAATCGGTGGCGGAAGGCCGGCTTTGCTTTTCGGATGGCAGGGATTCTCCGGTCAGCATGGCTTCATCCGATTCCAGCGTGCTGCATTCCAAAATCAACGCATCCGCCGGGATTTTGTCCCCGGCTTCGACTTCAATGATGTCGCCGCACACCAGACCGTCAGTGGGAAGCTCGGTCAACTTGCCGTCCCGATACACCTTGGCGTGGGGAGCAGCCATTTTTTTCAACGCTTCCAGTGTTTTTTCGGTTTTAAATTCCTGTGCAAATCCCATGATTGCGTTTAGCAGCACGATCACGGCGATGGTCAGTGCTTCGGCATATTCTCCCATAAAAAGAGAAATGAGAGTGCTTGCCAGCAGAATCAAGGTGAGAAAATCTTTGAATTGTCCTGCGAATATTTTCATTGCATTGATTTTTTTACCCTGAGACAGGCAGTTCGGACCATCTTCCTTAAGACGTTTTGCAGCCTCTGAGGAAGACAGCCCCAGTTGACCGGCAGGACCTTCATCTGTTTGCGGAGAAAGAGGATTTTTTTGCGGATTTATTTTGGGAGATTCTTTTAAATCGCGTTCTAACAGATTCAATAATTTCAAGTTCATTCCCCTTTTCGAATCGATTGGACAAAGTATCTGACAAGTCCATTCTATGCAAAGACAGGGGTTTTTAGAATAGCCGACCGGAAGACGCTGGGGAAAATTGATATGAGAAAAGTCAAGATGCCACTGATTTTTATGGCATCTTGACTTTGACAGGATCACTATTGATTTATCATTTCCAAACTTTTTTCTTTTAATTCTCTGCCGTCCTTTAATAATTGCCGAAGGGCATCGTCATCGTTTCGGCGCAGCGCATCCCGATATTCGCAGAGATGATCAATGATCGTGTCGATTTCAAACAACAGAGGATCTTTGTTCATCATAAACAGGTCGGTCCACATGTTTTCATTCAGCTTCGCTACTCTCGTTAAATCCAAGAAGCTTCCCGCGCTGAATCCGTCGTAATATTGGGAAGATGGACTTTTGATGTAAGCGTTGGACACCACGTGAGCGAGCTGCGACGTAAAGGCAATAATCTGATCATGTCGTTCGGGCGAAGAAATGACTACCTTTTTAAAATGCATGATTTCCGCCAGGGAAGCGACCTCTTTGACCGCCTCCGCAGAGGTTTGTTCGGTCGGGGTGAGAATCATGCTTGCCCGGTCAAAAAGATTATCCAGTGCGTAATCATATCCGGAGAACTCCCGTCCTGCCATCGGATGCGTGCCGACAAAATGTACGCCGTGTTCTTTCAGCGGCATGGTGACCTGCTCCACAACAGCGGATTTGATACCGCATACATCCATAACGATGCTGCCTGGTTTGAATAGGGCGACATGATCCAGAATAAAGCGGATGGTTTGCTTGGGATGCAGCGCGACAATGACAATATCGCAATTTTTCAGATCATCGGGCGTCATACCGGCTGATATGACACCGTCGTTCAGCGCGCTTTGGAGTGTCTGCGGGTTGGTATCCAGCGCTAAACAACTTTTTCCGGTATGTTTTTTGATTGTTTTGCAAATTGAGCCGCCGATTAATCCCAATCCGATGACTGCTATCGTTTGATTAGAAATATCCATAAGTTTTCTTGCCTTTCCGAATCCGTTCGTCAACCTTGAAAATATGATTGATATGACCATTTCACCGGCATTTTCCGGTGTTTGTAAACCATTGAGCCGAGCAATTATATCTTATCATACCGGTTTGCTAAAGTCAATTGCTTTCCCAAAGCCAACGGCGGATATACCGTGAAAAGTACACCCGCCGTTTTTATATATCGCATTTGATTACTGCTCTTTTTTGAGAGCCACTTTATCGCTGCATACGATGCCGCGTACTGCGTCAAGCGTCACTGTCGTTCCGCTCTTGAGACGCAGACTTGCGTTTTCGGCTCCGACAATGACCGGAATATCCAGCGCCAATCCGACAATCGCCGCATGAGAATTGAGTCCGTCAATTTCGGTAATAATACCGGAAGCCTGTTTCATAATATCCAGAATTTCGTTGCTGGTTTGTGGGATTACGAGGATGTCGCCGTGTTTGAAATTCCGTTTTGCTTCTTCCTCATCCCGGCAGACGCATAAATTCCCGCAAGCCACATGATGGGTGACTCCGGAGCCGGACAGTAACACATCCCCAACCACGTGTACTTTCAGCAGGTTGGTAGTACCGCTGATACCGAGCGGAACGCCTGCGGTAATAACAACCAAGTCGCCGCTGGAAACCAGTCCGGCTTTTACAGCCATATCCACCGAATGATCGAATAATTCATCGGTAATCGTCTTTTCTTCTACCGAAATCGGCGTAACACCCCATGAAAGATTCATTTGGCGGCAGACCTGCATATTGGTCGAGCAGCCGATGATCGGACAAAGCGGACGGTATTTGGAGATCATCCGTGCGGTTTGACCGGTTTTGGTAACGGTAATGATCGCGGTGGCGCCTAAGTCATGGGCGGTCGTAACGGTAGCATGGGAGATGGCGTTTGTCACGTTCGGCGCTTCCACGATGTCGCGGCTGTTAAAGCGTTTGACATAATCGATGTCGTTTTCTGCTCGCTCGGCAATTTTTGCCATGGTGATCACGGATTCCACCGGGTAAGCGCCTGCAGCCGTTTCGCCGGACAGCATAATGGCGCTGGTGCCGTCATAGATCGCGTTGGCAACATCAGTGGACTCCGCACGGGTAGGACGGGGGTTTTTCATCATGCTGTCCAGCATTTGGGTTGCGGTAATAACCTGCTTGCCGGCGTTGTACGCTTTTTTGATCAACATTTTCTGTAAAACCGGAATTTCTTCCAGTGGAATTTCTACGCCCATGTCTCCGCGCGCAACCATAACGCCGTCGGTCACCCGTAAAATTTCGTCGATATTGTTCACACCGTCAATGTTTTCTATTTTAGCGATGATTTTGATGGAATGGCAATTGTGTCGATTCAAAATGGCACGGATATCTAAAATATCCTGCGCGCAGCGCACGAAGGAAGCGGCGATAAAATCAAACCCGGTTTCGATACCGAATATGATGTCTTCTTCGTCTCTTTTGCTGAGAAAAGGCATAGAAAGATAGACGCCCGGAACGTTGATGCCCTTGCTGTTGCTGATGACGCCGCCGTTGACCACTTCGGTGACGATTTCGCTGGAGGTAAAGCTTTTTACCCGCAGCTCAATCAAACCGTCGTCGATCAGGATGCGGGTACCGGCTTTGATATCGTTTGGCAAGTTCTTGTAAGTAATAGAGGCTTTGGTTTCGTCACCGATAATTTCATCGGTATAAAGAGTAAATTTGTCTCCGGCTTTCAAGACGGCTTTGCCGTTTTTAATTTTGTGAAGTCTGATTTCCGGTCCTTTGGTGTCCAGCAAGGTTGCGATCGGGAGACCAAGTTCTTCCCGCAGCTTAACCACCATATCATATCTTGCCTTGTGTTCGGCATGGGTTTGATGTGAAAAGTTGAAGCGGGCGACATTCATTCCGGCCCGCATCATTTGGCGGACGATATTTTCATCATCGGTGGACGGCCCCAGCGTGCAGATAATTTTTGTTTTTCTCATAATAATCACCATTCCTTATTGAATTTGCATCGGTATTGCACGAAGTGCGATATTTCGCCCGTGATATCGGCTCCCAACATTTGAGTCATCATTTATAGATAAAAAGGAACGGAGCTTGTCGCAGTTCCTCGGGCTTCTTTTTTATAAGACGGTAAACTTAAAAAATTCCCCCATATTACTATATTTCAAATGATTGGTTTTTGCAAGCGAAAGATGTCATTTTTATTGTTTTGTATATAACTTACTAATATTATGGCAATTATTTATATTGTTTACACATTGATTTTCGCTGATTATTTCTGTATACTAATTCTGTGTTACACGAACTAGTACAGATAATACACTTTTTCAGTCCGTTTGAAGATGCTGATTTTGATTGACAGTTAACAGCAAACGGGACAAAAATTCAGGAGGAAAGGGGTATAAGCGATGATTAGTATTACGCTGAATACCGGCGTACCGATCTATGAGCAACTGAAAAAAGCTATTATTGAAAACACACTGCTCGGAATTTTAGAGCCGGATGAACAACTGCCTTCGGTGCGAAGCCTTTCTAAAGAGCTGGGCGTCAATCCCAATACGGTACAAAAAGCATATCAGGCGCTGGAAAGCGAAGGGATTATTTATTCTTTGGCTGGAAAAGGAAGCTTTGTTTCATCTCATATTCAAATTCTTCCGTCTATTAAAAAAAATGCGGAAAAAGCGCTTTCTACCGCAATTGACGAAGCGTTGTTGGCAGGTTTGACAAAGGCGGAGATCAAGGCGTTGACCGATATTTGTGAGGAAAGATACCAAAAAAAGCGCAAAGACATGATAGGGGAATAATCATAATTTTGTTCGGCAGATATGATGTATCGAAAGGATGGCAGAAGATGATTGTATTCGACCATGTAAAAAAGATATTGGACGGAAAGACCGTTTTGGATTTAAAAGAGCTTACGATTCCAAAGGGAGCTTTATATGGATTGATCGGCGCAAACGGTGCCGGAAAATCAACGATGCTGCGGTTGATCAGCGGTGTATATAACGCTGACGAAGGCATTGTTTCAGTGGACGGCGAAAACATATTGGATAATGCAAAGATGAAGGAAAAACTGTTTTTTGTGCCGGATGATCCTTATTTCTTGCCCCAGGCAACCTTGAATGACATAGCTTCTTTTTATCAGACGTATTACAGAAAGTTTGATTATGAACTATACAAGCAGTTGTGTGCTGCCTTTGATTTGCCGATCAAGGATAAAATTATTTCCTATTCCAAAGGCATGAAACGTCAGGCAATTATCCTTTTGGCATTGTCGACCCATCCGGAATATTTACTGCTGGACGAGTCTTTTGACGGACTGGATCCGGTGATGCGTCAAAAAGTAAGAAGAATCTTGGTGGATATTTCCGCTCAGAGAAGCATCACGGTCATCATTAGTTCTCACAATTTGCGGGAATTGGATGAGTTGTGTGATTATGTCGGAGTGGTATATCAAGGAAAATTGCTGTACAATATTGCGATGGAGGAATTAAAGCAGCGGATACATAAATATCAGTTGGCGTTTTCGTCTCCGGTGACCGAGGAATATTTTTCCCGTTTCAGTCTGCTCAGCTGCAAAATAGTAGGAAAGTTTGTTACCATCGTTGCCAAAGGCGAAGCGGATATATTGGAACAAAAAATCAATATGCTCCAGCCTTTGGCGATGGAAAAATTTCCGCTGACGTTGGAAGAAATTTTTATTTACGAAATGGAGGCGAAAGGTTATGACTACCAAAACATCTTTGCATAAATGCGGCAGTTGGACAGCGACCTATGCGGATACCGTGAAGCGTAATCGGTCGGTTTTCATTTTCGGTATTGTTTTGATGATGTCGGCTCCGCTCGGCGCTGTTTTAAATATTACGACCGAACATAATGGCGGGTTGCTGGCTTTTTTCATGGTCCTTACTGTTGTTGTGCCGATGGCACTGAGCATTTTGATACCGATTATTGTTTTCCGTTATCTGCACAGCAAAAAAGCGATCGATACCTATCATTCTCTGCCGGTTAAGCGAACCACTCTGTTTTTAGGAAAATTCTTAGCGGGGCTGACTGTTGCCTTGGTTCCCGCTTTATTAGGATATGGACTTGCCTTTGCGATCGGATTTCTTGATGATCCCACACCGACATTAAATGCTTATTCGGACTTTAGTAATACTATCTGTACCGTGGCTCCCAGAATTATACCGTCAGTAGTGACTGTTTATGTATTTGTGGTGTTTGTGCTTATTTCGTGCGGTACCCTTTGGGAAGCGCTGATGTACGGCACAGCGATGACGTTTTCTATTGCCGGTATTTGTTACAGTATTCCTTCACTGGTGGAGCAGCTGTATGGCTTTGGCGGCAGCTCAGGATTAAGCGAATGGCTGATTTCGTTTACGCCGTTTTACTTTCTTTTTTCAGATACACGGGATTACCGGTTGGTATTCAGCATCGTGGTGACGATCGGGCTGATCATGATTTCGTTGTTTTTATATCAAAACAGAAAAAGCGAAAACACAGGTTCCTCTTTCTCTTTTCGGTTTATGTTTCACATTGTCAGCGTCTTCATTTCGCTTTGTCTGATCTTTATTTTATATTCGCTGAACCATGAATTGATTTCGTCGTTAATATTAGGTTTTCTTGCCTATTTTATTATGTCGGTGATTGCAAATCGCGGCTTTAAAAGATTACTGCCGGTGTTTTTGCGCACGGCAGGCATTGTTGTTTTTTCTGCCGGATTTATTATTGCCTTTGAAGCCACCGGAGGATTTGGATATGAAATGAGACTGCCGGATCCGGAAAAAATCGAATCCGTTTATCTTCGTCCGATCGATGTGGGAGATTACGGAACTTATACCGATTATTCTCAAGCTCGTTTTTATGATCCGATGCCATATGCCAAAGCGGTCAGCCGACGAATTTTTTCCAAAGAGGAAAATACGCTAAAAGGATATACTTCAGCCGAAAATATCAAAATGGTACACCAACTGCACAAAAACATTTTGCAGGAAAAGGACAAATTCATATTGGACAGACAAGTTACCATTGATATTGAATATCGCTTGAAAAACGGCAATATCATACGGCGAAATTATACCAATATATCAAAAGCGGATTTCGCACAGTTAATAGCGATTAACCGGAGTGAAGAATATCTGATGTTGAAATATCCTTTTTTAAAGGATGGATATCACTATAATACAAGCGCGAAAGTATATCACGTGAATGCGCTTTCCGCCGAGAACGCAACCGATGTTTTCGAAGCTTGGACCATTGCGGCGGATGAAGTCGCGCAGGCATTGAAAAAGGATATTTTATCGCGTCCTTCCGGTTTTGAAACGGCACCGACTTCAGAATATGTCGGGCAGATTTTACTGTCCGAAAAGGGCATCTCAGATAATCAATACAGTGCGAAACAAAAGAATTTAACCGATGAAGTGCTGGTAAAAATATATGAGTGCGACCGGAATGTTTTGACATTGCTAGAGAACAGAGGATTTTTAAGTATTTTACGCCGAACCAAAGCGGAGTACAACAGCGATATTTATTTATATCCTTCCGGAGGAAATACAAACGGATATGAGTATTGTTACCGTGTTTCCGGCATTGAAGGATATTTGTATGAAAAGGATGACCAAACATATTATAAAATAACCGATGCTGACGATCGGGCATTTTTGCTGAAACAGCTTCAGCCTGTGTATTACAGTGAAGTAGATTGCGATGTTATTACGATGGCAGATTCGTCTTATTATTCCTTTTTAGTCCCGAATATCAGTCAGACAAAGATCGAAGAAATACTCAGCCGCGCTGAAATAGTGAATGGATACCTGTATTAAATCAACGCCTATAAGATTTGGCGAAATATTGAGAAATAATGAGGAAACAGGAGAATTTTGCTGATATTTTTTGATATCATATGATTTTGGGCTTTTTATTGAATTAGCGTTTTACTA
Source organism: Clostridiales bacterium (assembly GCA_029007575.1). Taxonomy (GTDB): domain Bacteria; phylum Bacillota; class Clostridia; order Oscillospirales; family Ruminococcaceae; genus HGM13222. The sequence goes on from JAQXIB010000266.1 coordinate 8,665, forward strand.
CACTAAAGTGTATAATGAACATACTATAACCGTGGAGAGAAAGGATAGGTAATCACTATGAAAAAAATAGCAGCAATGATCCTTGCAGGTGTCATGATGGTATCATTATTGGCAGGCTGCGGAACGGACGGGGACAACAACAATTCCGGAGATACTGCTAAAAACACTCTTACGCTCGGACTTGACGCAAACTTCCCTCCGATGGGCTTTACCGATGAAAACGGAGATATTGTCGGGTTTGATATTGACCTTGCAAAAGAAGTTGCTAAAAAAATGAACGTAGAACTGAAATTGCAATCCATTAACTGGGAAACAAAAGAAATCGAGCTGAACAGCAGAACCATTGATGTGATCTGGAATGGTTTGACCATCACTCCTGAGAGAGAAGAAGCAATGACTTTCACAAAACCGTATTTGAAAAACAAACAGGTTGTTGCGGTTTTAAAGGATTCTTCGATTCAAACTTTTGCTGACATGAAAGACAAGACGGTTGTTTTGCAGAAGGGATCTACCGCAGTTGATGCACTGAAGGCGGACAAAAACAAAAGCTTGGCAGATTCTCTGAAGAGTACTACCGAGCTGGAGCAGAATGTCATGTGCTTTACCGAAGTAGAGTTGAAAAGAGCAGACGCTGTTATTGTTGATGAAGTTGTTGCAAAATATTATCTGACCAAGCATCCGGATAAGTTCCGTTTGTTGGACGAGACACTGGCAGACGAATTCTACGGTATTGCTGTAAAGAAAGGCAACACCGAATTACGTGACAAGATTCAGGCGGCATTGGACGAACTGGAAAAAGAAGGAAAAACCGCTGAGATCAGTAAGAAATGGTTTAGCGACGATATTTACTATTCGGAAGCGGAATAACTTTAAAAACGAAAAAGATGATAAAAACAGAACGGGTGTGGTTTTATAAAACCACACCCGTTCTGTTTGTGTGAAATTTTCGTTCTCAATGCGTTGTTTCCAACGGATTGTAGCATTTTGCGGTATCTCCAAAAACGATTTCGCTTTCTATAATTGTGGTATCATCCAACCAAATATCCCGTACGATCTTATCGGCGATTTTGTTGCCGATAAGATCAAATTTTGGATCAATGCTTGTGATTTTGAGAGGAGATAGATCCTGTATCAGAGCATTGTTGTCGTGACCTACTATACTGATGTCTCGGGGGCAGTCCAGTCCCATTTCTTTCACGGCATATACTGCGCCGGCGGCAACGCAATCGTTTACACATACAATGGCGGTAGGGGGGTCCTTTTCGCTGAGCCATTCTTTGGCAAGAAAATATCCGCTTTCTGCAGAACGATTTCCCCATTTTATCAAATTCCAAGAGACAGGAACGTTGTTTTTCATCAGTGCCTCTTGATACCCCATAAATCGTTCTACACTTTCGCTGAACGTAATGTCGCCGTTTATACTGGCGATTTTTTTATGGCCGCTTTTAATCAGATGCGTCACTAAGTCACTGGTTTTCTGGCGCTCATCGTTTGTAACCGAACACACTTTAATATTTTTATCAAAGTTGTTGTAGACAATGACCAGCTTTCCTAAACTGTGCAGCATATCGATCAGCTCTTGCGTGTATACACCGATGACTAATATTCTGTCTACATTTCGGAATACGGTTTCCTCGAAATGATTCAGCACAAAGTCTCGATCGTAGGTACCGATAATCAGATTATATTTTGAGGATAGCTTTCGATAAATTGCAGAATATATGATGTTTTTCCATTCGTTTTGGTTATATAATTCTTTGTTAAACGGGACCGGATCATATTGAGGGATAATGATACCGGACCATGCAAGATCCATAATACCGAGGTTTTTATTCTTGCAGCCTTGGCTTCCTCGGATATCGGAGTTCACCACACTGCCTTTTCCCTTGGCCTTCATAATAATATTTTCCAGTTCCAACTGCTTTAAAGCGCGCCGTACTGTTATCAGACTCACTTCATATTGAAGACATAATTCTTTTTCAGAGGGGAGAATATCTCCTCCTTGATATTTTCCCGAAACGATATCATTCAATATGGCTTCATATATTTTTTCATATAAAAATACTGTTGACAAATCCTCACCTGCTTTAAAAGTTATGTTCAAAAAGAATAAGATGAGAGAATCGGGTGCGACAGAGAAAACGGCACTGTCATACTCGGTGCTTTTGAGGTTATTTAGCGCAACGTGCTTTTGAGGTTATTATAACATATTATAATAACCAATGCAACATATAATACTTTTTGATTTTTAAATTCGTAAAAAAATCTAAAATAAACCGAAAACAAATCAATATAAAGGGAAATTTTGACGATTAAAAGCAAAACAAACATTGTTTACGGAAATAGATGTATGTAAATAATTACCGATATATCAAAAAATAAGTTTTAAATTTTGTGTATTGACTTTTTTGATTTTTAATAACATAATATATTTATATTATAACATATTATATTTTTGACTTTTTATCGTATTATTATTGACAATAGATATCTTATCAATGTATAATTGTGATATAAACAAATCAACGTGCGATGTTGTATTAACGCGATAAAGAATTTAAGGAGGAGATTTCTGTGAAAACAAAGAGAAAGTTGGTTTCATTGATATTAACGTTTTCTATGCTGATATCAATGTTTACCGGTATTTCCTTGATAGCACGGGCAGGAAGTACGGTGGAGACAGTAGACGCATCGGCGGCTAATTGGACTGCAACCAGACTGACTGCTTCCGATGTTACCGGAGGCGCCGGTTTTGCCGGTGATGCAGGCACCTATGGAAACGGAGCAGTGCTGAATACCAAAGTCGGTGTTTCCGAAAGCGTAGAGTTTGATTTAAAATTTACCAAAGAGGCAATGGAGACAGATAGCTGGTTTGGTATGGTTTTCGGAACAGATACCGATTCCTTTAATAAAAACACTAAGGGAATCACCTATTTAATGTATAAAAAAGCAGCAAATGTTATTCAGTGCGGACAAAACCCGACCGGAGATTGGACAGAGTATCCTTATCAGTCTGTGAACAGCTTCCGCTTTGTAAAAGGCAGCGACGGATGGGAGCTTTATCTGAAAGCCGCAGGTAAATCCGATTATTCCTTGATCGGGAAAGTGGCCTTTTCCACATTTGCGGCGGATGCGTTCTCGGATGGA
>JAQXIB010000267.1 GCA_029007575.1 Clostridiales bacterium
GATTTCGATTTCAGAATGAAATCGAAATACAAAGTGCAAGGCTTTTTACAAAAGCAATCAAAAAGCCTTGCACTTTGTCAATTCAAAAACAACGGCAAAATACTTTGCTATCGTTGTTTTTGAATTGTTCAGTGAGCATTATGTAATAAAACGGCCTGCCCAATAATTGGCAAGCCGAAGTTTGTTGTATTTTAAGAAAATGTAAGGGATTTGACACAATCTTTTGCAATGGACGAAATATCATTTTGCACATTTGTAAACGTAAGCGTCAAGGTACCGTTTTTACCGTCAATCAGATATTGCTCCTGCTTCATAGATATGCCGCTTGCGGTTAAGCTATATACCACATGATATGCATTATAACCATTTATCGTGGTTTTTTCAAAGGCAGTAATATTTAGATCCTCAAACAAAGTTTTATAAGTGCTTTCAAACATTTCTTTGGTATAAGCGGAAAAATTAGCATCTTTATCTGTTTTGACAATACTAATATTATCCGATACCTCCGGATAATTATTCGGCACTAACATAGAAACACCGGATTGATTCATTGTTTTCCATCCATCCGGTATTTTCATCGTAAATCCGTCGCCCTGAAAAACATTTTTTGCTGCTTCTGTTGTGGAGGAAGCTAATGGTTTTGAAGCAACTGCACCAGATTTGCTTGAAGTGATGGCAGATGATTTACTGCTTACGCTTGATATTTTCTTACTGTCGGTGTTTGTCGAAGCAGTAGAACTATCCGCTACAACTTCTGTCTGACTTTCTGATTCATGGTCAGCAGAAGAAATCAGTTCTGTTACTTCTGAGCTTTGATCTGTTATAGAACCGGTACTGATATTTTTACCATTATCCCCGCAAGACGCAATGATAAAAGCCATCAATCCCACCAACAACAATAACGCTGTCTTTTTCATTTTAGAATACTTCCTTCCCTAATTTTCTATTTATTTTTAAAAACACTGCCGCTCATAACGACAGTGTTTTCACATTTAAACCGGATGTACCTTGCTTTGCTTATCTACATGATCCGCGTCAATACCCAGTTCTTTATTTCTTCGATTTTCAAAGAATTTCGTTGCCACCTGTCCGAACTGCGCATAGCTCAAAACATCCTCATCCTGCTCAGTCCATTCTGCACATTCCTTTTTCAAGGTTTCCAGTTCCGGCTTGAGCAAGTCAGCAGGACGGCAATCGATCGGCTCTTCATCCCCGATAATCTTCTTGCGGAATTCCGGATCGACCGGCACCGGCGTTTTGCCGTATTCGCCGCGGAGCAATCCTTTAAATTCTTTGGTAACCATTTTATAGCGCTCGCCCATAATGACGTTAAACACTGCCTGTGTGCCGACGATCTGAGAGGACGGAGTAACTAACGGCGGATAGCCTGCGTCTTTACGAACATTCGGCACTTCCATTAACACTTCGTCCAGTTTATCTTCTTTTCCTGCCTGCTTCAATTGCGATACCAAATTGGACAGCATACCGCCCGGCACCTGGTACAGCAACGTATTGGCATCTACACCCAGCATTTTCGGATTCAGCAATCCGTTTGCCAGATATTTTTCACGCAGTGCGGCGAAATGTTTCCGCACGACATTCAATTGTTTCAAATCCAAACCGGTATCCATCTCGGTGCCCTGAAATGCCGCCACCATCGACTCGGTTGCCGGATGTGACGTCCCCATCGCAAGTGGAGACATTGCGGTATCGATAATATCAGCTCCTGCTTCTACCGCCTTCATCAAAACCATGGAAGCCAAGCCGGAAGTATAATGGGTATGAACCTGTACCGGAACCTTAACTGCTGCTTTGATTTCTTTCACCAATTCATAGGTATTATAAGGTGTCAGCAAGCCTGCCATATCCTTGATACAAATGGAATCCGCGCCGGCATCTTCGAGCTGTTTTGCATAATTAACAAAATACTCATTATTATGCACCGGACTAGTAGTATACGAAATAGCCGCCTGCAAATGCGCTTTCTCTTTTTTCGTTGCCTTAATTGCGGTTTCCAAATTCCGGATATCATTTAAAGCGTCAAAAATACGCAATATATCAATACCGTTTGCCACGCTCTTCTGTACAAAGTATTCCACCACATCATCCGCATAGTGACGATATCCCAGCATGTTCTGGCCACGGAATAACATCTGCAATTTGGTATTCGGCATTTCTCTGCGAATCACCCGCAGTCTTTCCCAAGGATCTTCATCCAAAAAGCGCAGACAAGCGTCAAAAGTAGCGCCGCCCCATACCTCGGCGGAATAATATCCGACCTTATCCATTTCTGCGAGAATCGGCAGCATTTCATCTAATGTCATACGTGTGGCGATCAAAGACTGATGAGCATCACGCAACACTGTTTCGGTAATTTTTACCTTTGCCATGATAACAACCCTGCATTTCTGTAAAAAAGTTATTCAGAAACACAATTCCTTTCTCCAAGTATTTCTTTCCGAACAACGAAGGCCGGCATTACTGAATGGTCATCAGCAAATCATTAGACTCTACGGTATCGCCTTTTTTGACAGCGATAGAACCAACCGTACCGTCACAAGCGGCAACAATGTCATTTTCCATCTTCATGGCCTCTAAGATCATGACGACTTGACCTTCTTTTACAGCATCTCCGACCGCAACATTCACATTCACGATTGTACCGGGCATCGGAGACACGACTTTGGTGCCTGCCGTAGCAGCAACCGGTTTCGCAGCAGGTTTGGCAGCCGGTGCGCTCGGCGCAGCAGCAGGTTTCGCTGCCGGAGCAGGAGCGGCAACCGGTGCAGAAGCAGAAGCACCGACTTCTTCGACCGCTACATCATAGGAATTCCCGTTTACGGTTATATTAAATCTTCTCATTTTGTTAGCCTCCATTATTTTTATTTTATCATATCATGCCCATTACAGCGGCATATTTCCATGTTTTTTCGGCATCTTGCTGACGCGTTTGCCGCTGAGCATATCCAATGCTCCAATTAAATACGCACGGGTTTGATCCGGCTCGAAAATCTGATCAATGTAACCGTTTTTCGCCGCTTCCAACGGAGAAGCCAAGGTATCTTTATATTCCTCTACCAATTGCTCCCGACCGTTTTTGTCTACACCGGCGAGCTTCTCATGCCACAAAATTTCGACTGCCGCTTCCGGAGCCATAGCGGAAATCATAGCGGAAGGCCATGCCATTACCATATCGGCATTGGCGCCTTTCCCCGCCAAAGCAATATAGGCAGAACCGACCGCATCTCCGGTAATCAGTGCAATTTTCGGACAAGTTGCCTCCGCATAAGCATGAGCGAGCTTTGCGCTTTCCCGAATGCTTCCTGCAAGCTCTGCTTTCGAGGACGGTACAAATCCGTCTGTATCCACCAAGGTCACCACCGGAATAGAGAACGCATCACAGGTTCTAACAAAACGGGCAAGCTTTGCACTGTCATCGGCAGTCAGCTTTTTCCCTTTTGTTCCCGCAAAGCCAACGGTGCTGCCTGCTAAAGTTCCGAGCGCGGTGAATACACCTTTCCCGAACTCTTTCTGAAGCACAATCACGCTGGAGGCATCTGCAATGGCTTTAACTGCCTGACAGACACAAACTTCTTTTGCCATATATTGCAGCAAAGTATCAGCGCCGGCAACATCTTCCTCATATTCAAACTGCGGAACCATCGATAGATTATTGATCGGCAGCAAGGACAGCAAGGTTCTGGTCTGTGCCAACGCATCTTGATCATCCTTGCACACCAAATGAGCCACTCCGCATTTTTCCGCAAAAGCAGCGGTTCCTGCGCCCTCCGTAGCCTCTCTGTTTGCTTTCGCTACAAAAGGAGCGGTCATAAACAGTTCCGCGCTTTCAGACATTACCACAAAATCAGCGCCGCAGGCAAGCATCGCACTGACTCCGGCACAGGTTCCCAATACCACTGCAACCTGAGGAACAACACCCGAAAGATTATTGGACAACGCAAGCATATCGCCATAACCGGCCAGTGCATCAAAACCTTCGTTTAATCTTGCACCTTTCGAATCGTAAATTGCTACGACCGGCGCACCGGTTTTGGAAGCCATTTCGTATACCTTTTTAATTTTTTCCGCATGAACGCGTCCGACAGCGCCGCCATCCACCGAATTATCCTGCGCAAAAGCATAAACAGGATTGCCGTCTACATATCCGTATCCGGTAATGACTCCGCAGGGAACATCGTTTGCCATTGCAAACGCATCCATTTCCACAAAAGTATCCGGATCGAAAAGAGCGGTTAAGCGCTTTTTAGCATCATTGTCAGAACTTGCTTTCACATTAAAATCCGCAAGCTGCTGTCTCTTGCTCTCCAGGCTCATTGTTATTCCTCCATTTTTATTTATGATCATTCCATCAAAAGATTATCGAAATTGTTTCAGACACCGATAGCTTGATTTTCCTTTCTATTATGTGTCTGCAAAGTCTCGGTAATCCGTCATATATTTATCTGGCTCATAAAAAATACTCCAGATTAAACCATAATATATTATACACTATCGTTAATTAAATAACAAGGCGCAAAACGCTACATTCTACATTTTTTACAAGTTTTTAAAAAATCACCGACCGAATTTACATAATTTGATTCATCACTGATGAAATGCCATTTCTTTAACAAATCGGTATCCAGCTTATCCGAAAAATAAAGCTCGGAAAGACCGCAGTCATCCATCCATGCCATGCCGGAACGAATCAGTCCGTCCAGCAATTCTTCCTCCTGATATTCCGCATATGTAACCGTCACTTTGCCCGCCGCATTTTCAAAAACGGCATAACCGATCTGACGATTCTGCTCATATGCGACATAAACAAATGCTTCCGGCGTCTTAACGCCTAGCTTTGTCAGCAGCTCCGATTTTTCCGTTCCGTCTGGTAAACGCTTCATTTCCAACATATACATTCGTTCCTTTGTTTTAATTATTCCGCTTCCGCGCGTTCCTGCTTGTCCGCCTTAACTATGGCGTTGCGAATCGCTTTCAATTCTTCCTTTGTCAGTTCCCGATAGGCTCCCGGCTTCAGCATACCGAGCTTGATCGGACCGATGGCAGTCCGTTTGAGACGCGCAACCTCCAAACCGACCGCCTCGCACATCTTGCGAATCTGTCGGTTTCTGCCTTCCCGTATCACCATCTCCATCACAACCCGATTCGGTTCTTTGGTGAGAACCCGCACCTCCGCCGGCGCAGTGCGGCGTCCGTCGATGACCACGCCCTCCGACAATTTTACGAGCTGTTCGTCATTGATATCCGGACGCACCGTAACACGATAGGTTTTGGACACATGGCGGCTGGGATGCATTAAATCATTTGCAAAATTGCCGTCATCGGTAAACAGCAACAATCCTTCTGAATTTACATCCAAACGTCCGACCGGAAACACCCGCGCGTCTAGATCGGCAATTAAATCCGCAACACATCGTCTTCCCTTTTCGTCCGACATTGTGGTAACATATCCGCGCGGTTTATGCAGCATAATATAAGCATACTGCTTTTTTCGGTTGATATAAAGATGCTCCCCCGAAACGGTAATATTATCTTTCGGTAAAGCCTTATCTCCTAAAGAAACCAGTCTTCCGTTTACCTTCACCTGCTTGTTGGCGATCAATTCCTCCGCTTTTCTCCGGGAACAATAACCGCTGTCCGCAATTAACTTTTGTATTCTGATCTTTTCCATTCTTTTTTCATTCCTTTATGTTATCGTCAATCTTCGGAAGACTATTTTTCCATTGCATAAAAATACACAGTAGATCCATTATTACAATAGCCTATGAATATAGTTTATGATCTTATATTTCAGATTGTTAAACCACATCTTGATTTTATCCCACAACGAATATTTGATTTCGGTAATATCCCGCTGTACATCCTCAGCCGCAATCAGCGTGGCAGTGCCGATCTCTTCTCCGTCAAGATACAACTCGATTTTGCCAACCACATCGCCCGCCTGGATCGGCGCATAATAAAAATGTTCCGCAATCACTTTTTGGGTAATATCCTGCAGCTTATTTTCTTCCACATTCACCATCGTCGCAGTCAGCGGCACGACACCGACCTTGGCAGATTTTCCGCCGACCACATTTAATTGAATATCTTCATATTTGACATCATATTGCTGTGGTTTGACACCATTAAAGCCATAATTAAACATCAGGGTGTGATCCTGCCAGTCGTTCGGCGCATTTAAAGTGACTGCGATCAAGGTGACGCCGTCCCGCTCCGCCGCCGAAACCAGACAGCGTCCCGATTTTTTGGTGAATCCGGTCTTGACCCCGATAGCGCCCTTGTATTCATTCAATAAACGATTGTGGTTTTTCAACCACCGTTCGTAAGGCGGATTTCCAAATTCCACCTTGGCAATATTACGGGAGCAAATATCCTGAAAAGCATTGTTTTTTAATGCGACTCGGGCGAGCTTTGCCATATCATGCGCAGTAGAATAATGTTGTTCATCATCCAGTCCGGACGGCGTGACAAAATGAGAATTGGTCATGCCGATCGCTGCCGCGCGTTGATTCATCATCGCTGCAAATTCCGCAATACTTCCGCCGATCCGCACTGCCGCCGCATTAGCGGCATCGTTGCCGGAAGGAAGCAGCATCCCGCATGCCAATGTACGCAATGACGCGCTGTCTCCTGACTGCAAGCCCATCGACGAGCCTTCCACCTGAATTGCTTTTTCATCCACGACGAACAATTCATCCAGATTGTCAGACTCCAAGGTGATCAAGGCGGTCAAAATTTTAGTGGTACTTGCCATCGGAAGCTGCATATCTTTATTCTTTGCAAACAGCACTCTGCCGGTATCTGCTTCTATTAAAACGGCAGCTTTTGCCGAAACAGACAGCCCTTCCGCCACAGCATTTGAAGAAGCAAACGGCAGAACAGAAAAAAGTAACAGCGTTGTGAAAAAACAAAGAAAAAGCTTTTTTTGCATCATAAAAACGGTCATTCCTTTCCGCGAATTTGCATGAACAAAGCTTCACAATTCAAAAGCCTGTATTTTGACTCAATACTGTGAAATCCATTTACATGTATTTTCGTTCACACATTCTCCGCCGATAAAACCCGCAAAACCGCAGAAGTCGGATTTTTTCTTCCGCCATGCCGCTTTGCCATATCCATTAATACTTATGCAAATAAAGCTTGTATTTATTTGTTATATTATTCTTTGTCTTTGTCTTTTTTCTCTTTAGCCTCTTTTTTAGAGGCTCCGGATACCAAGCCGGAAATTTTATCGATCACGTCCGGTACCATGTTAACCATTTTGTCGGCTGTGTTGGAGCTCAAAGACATTTGCAGCAATTTGACATCTCCGTTTGAAACCACCAAAAATGCCAACGGATTGATCGAAATGCCTGCTCCCGCGCCGCCGCCGAACAGATCTTTGGCGGTGTTTTTAGTTGGCCAGTCAGAACCGCCCGAACCGAAACCGAAAGACACCTTGGATACCGGAATAATCACAGTACCGTCCGGCGTAGTGATCGGATCACCGATGATGGTGTTGACATCGATCATCTCCCGAATCTTCTGCATTGCTGTGCCCATCATCCCCTGTATCGGATGTTCCTGCTTATTTTCATTCATTTCAATGACCTCCTGTTTTTTATTCTATCTTTCGGGCAGCTAGGCTGCCGCTTTTCTTTCCGCCTGATTGACCGTTTCTTCGTTTTCCTTTGCTCTTTTAAAAGTATTTACCAATAGATTGAAAAACATACGAACAGCCGCAAAAACCACTACAAACACCTGTATCTTTAAAATCCCCTCTGCCGAAACCTGTGTTTCGGGAGCGGTAAAATCAACAGCAATATTGATCTTTTTGCATTTGATCGTCAAAAAATTCCGCAGAGTCGCTAAACCACCATATACAGCCGCATTCCAATGTCCAAACCGAATCGCCGTTTCATCCGGTTCTTCGCCGCCGACCACCGCATGCAGAGAAAAATCGGTAATTTTTACATGACGCAGCATAAATTGAGTGGGACGCACCACCGAATGAACAATATCGATCATCAAAAAGAAGGTTTCTTTCCACGTTCTTTCTTCCGTTTGTTCTTTTTTCTGTCCGGAAGACTTCTTTTTGCCGGAAATTGCTGTCTGATCGGATGACGAAGAAGCATTGTTTTTTGCTTTACGCGATTTGACATCGGGTTTAACGGTTTTGGTATCCGAATCGACCGATTCTTGTTCTTCCTCTATGCCGTGTTCAACGTCCTCCGCCATCTCTTTTCCCGCTTTTTTAATCTTCTTTGGATAGAGTTTCAATTTAAACATCAGCACGCCGAAATGAAGATTCAAATCTTCATTTTCCAATTGAAAAAACAGCTTTAAAGGCAGCAGCATTATGCCAATCAGCAGCAACAACACACAAGCGATTACGATCAGCGTAGTCAACGATACCGCCCCCTTTCAACCAATCCTTTCAGCTATATCAAGACTCAGCCGCTTCTTCCTGCGCAGATTGTTCCTCAGCCAGCTTCCGATCCTCTACTACCTCATCCAGCATCACCTGACCGTTCTCGTCCGGAAGCGGAGGCAGCTTGTCCAATCCCGACAATCCGAAGCAGCGAAGAAAGTTCATCGAAGTTTTATAGGAGATCGGACGTCCCGGAACATCCAAGCGCCCGGCTTCTTCGACCAGCCCCTTTTCTACCAGATTATTGACAATCTGAGAGCTTTCTACACCCCTGACCTGTTCCACAAAGCTTTTTGTGACCGGCTGATTATAAGCAATGATCGCCAGCACTTCCATTGCCGCCTGAGACAACGGAATGTTTTTCTTGATTTCCAAGGCTTTTTTGACATAATCCGCAAAATCCGGATTGGTACACATTTGAAAACTGTCGTTGAGCTCTACGATGCAAATACCGCTCTGCTCCGTTTTTTTTCTGTCCTGCAAGGTTTTACAAATTTTATATACCGTTTCTTCCTCCACTTCAACGGTATCCGCCAAGCGCTTCACTGAAATCGGTTCACCGCTCGCAAATAAAATTGCTTCTATCGCCGCCTCCGTTTGTTTGATGTTCATCATTTATCCTTCCAACCTGTTCTATTTTAATTATCGGCTTGTCCGGCACGCTTCGTCCGGTCAAAATACACATAAGTATTATCGTCGCTGATCGTAATCCGCTTGGATTTAATCAGCTCCAGCATTGCCAAAAAAGTGGCGATCATCTCGGAACGATCTCCGGTTGTAAAAAACTGATCATATTCTACTTTGCCGCTGTTATAAAGCTTGCGCAATACAAAAATGATCCGTGAAGTGACCGAAACCATTCGTTTTGTCACGATCCCCGAAAAAGCAGAAGCCGGCGGCGGCAGCTTGCGTTTGGCCTTTCCGATGACGTCCAGATAGGCAAACAGCAGTTCGTCCGACATATGCTCCCGCGTATATGTTTTGTCAATCGGGATTTTCTCCGGCTGACGGACAAAGATGTTATATCCGTTGTTTTGCAGCGCCAATCTGGCTGCCGCAGCTTTACAAGCCTGATATTCAAGCAATTGTCCGGTTAGTTCTTTTTTCAGATCATCCGCTTCCTCGTGGCGCGGCAAAAGCGATACCGTCTTAATATAAACCAGTCTGGCAGCCATTTCTAAAAATTCGCTTGTAACCTCTAAATCCGCCATTTTCATTTCTGCAATAGCATCCATATATTGCTCCAAAAGCTTCGATATCTCAATATCATTGATATTCAGCTTATGCTTTGATATCAAATGAAGCAGCAAATCCAGCGGTCCTTCAAACACATCCAATTTGAAATTCAGTTGCATTTTTGTGATAAATCCTTTCCGCTTTTGTCAAAATCATCCTTTAAACGCTGAGACAAAAGTTTCACGACTGAACCGGTCATCAATGTATCAGCAATTTTCCGATAATATCAATAAATCCGGTCAGAAAATCCAGCAGATAAAACACTTTATTGGTCAACCAGCCCAGCGGCACATCCAACACATTGGTGAACATGATCACGGCAAAAAAAGCGATCATAATATAACGCTCGTACTGCATGATCTGAAAGTATATCTTTTCGGGCAGA
>JAQXIB010000268.1 GCA_029007575.1 Clostridiales bacterium
ACGACTGGGAACTGGTAATTCCTATTTCTACTGATATGTACATCAATAAAGCATGGAACGGGGAAGTGGAATTCAGCCAGTTCGGCGGGCAAAACACTGATAAGTTTAATACCACAATGCAGACTATGAAGAATTCCCGATTGCAGGCTCTACACCTGCGAACAAAGAAAATGTATTCACCACCATTGGTATCATTTTCTACACCACCGGAGAAGAAATCGACCTCAGCGATGCTTATATTCGCTATCATCTGAATAAAACCATTACCCAACTGCCGATATTCTGGGTATTTGTTGTTCTATTTGTGGTATTTGCATTAATCATCCTTGTATGCCTGATCATCATCCTTGTTGGAAAACGCTACGAGCAGGTTCAGGAGGAGGCCAATGAAAAAGCGGAACGTGCGCTGGGAGATGCCCTGCGGAGGGCCGAGGAGGCAAACCGCGCAAAGACGATCTTCCTCAGCAATATGTCGCACGATATCCGCACACCTATGAATGCGATCATCGCTATACCAACATCGCTCTTAAGCAGGAACCCAAACCGGAAGAGAGGGAGTGTCTTGAAAAAATTGGGGAGAGTTCGGAACATCTGCTTACTCTGATAAATGATGTGCTGGATATCACAAGAGGATTCCTGTCTGGTCGTGATTTGGATTTTCGTGTTCATCGTGTCAAACCTGAAAGCCTCTATGTGCTTGCCGATGCCGTGCGCATCAGGTAGGTGCTGGTGAATATCTTGAGTAACGCGGTAAAATTTACCGATGACGGCGGTAGCATCACTTTTGAAACGGGTTATCTCGCCAAAGATGATGACCGGCATATTGTAGTACGCTATCGTATTTCTGACACTGGTATTGGTATGAGTGCAGAATTTCTGGAGCATATCTTTGATGAATTTTCCCAGGAGAATTCCAGTGCTCGCACCCAATACAAGGGTACTGGTTTGGGCATGGCAATCACCAAACAGTATGTTGACCTGATGGGTGGCACGATTAGCGTTGATAGTAAAAAGGGCAAGGGTTCCACATTTATTGTTGAGCTTCCCCTGGAACTTACGGATGAAAGCAAGATTCAGAAGCGAGAGTACAACGCTGGTAGCAACGATCTTACGGGATGAACGGGCATTTGTCAAAGCCTATTGTGATGGATGAGGTAGAAAAGACCATTGCCAGAAATCTTGACAGGTAATTTTATTGTTCAATATAATTTTGGTTTATGCAAAACCAGGATCCTTTTGTATCAATCTGTCCGGATTTTTTCAGTTTACTGATTTCAGCCGACATGGCGCTGCGCTCCACACCCAGATAATCTGCCAGCGCCTGACGGTCATAGGGAATCACGAACTCAGTAGTCCCGTGTTGCTTTGCCTGATCGAGAAGGAAGGTCATGAGCTTTTCTTTTGTTGTTTTCTGGGACATATATCGGATTTTCTGCGACAGTACCAGATTTTTCTTAGCCATCCCCTTTAGCAGATTTTGCATCAGAAGAGTATGAAAATGACAAGAATCGGAGCATGTGGTCAGAATACGCCTGCAATCCAGAAGGAGTACCTCGCTGTCTTTTACGGCAAAAACGCTTACAGGCATGGTTTCAAGTCCCGCAAAAGAAAATGCTTCTGCAAATAATTCGCCGGGTTGCAAAATGGTCAGTATACTTCGATTTCCGTAATAATCTTCCCGAACCACCTGCAATGTACCGGATAAAACAATACCTACAAATCGAGCAGGGGCGCCTTCAAGGAATACGGGATTACCTTTCGGGACGGAAATTGTCTTGCCGTCCATACATTTTATCAAAGAATTCAAAGCCGACTGGTCAATGCCGTCAAATAATGGGCATTGCGATAACATTTCTAAATAATTTTCCATAAAAATTCTCCTGTGTTGGAATTCCAACAGATATTTTTTCGTCAGTATAATAATATTAGCTCGTAACGTCAAGTACAGTATAATCAGGAGGACATACAATGATTCGAAAAATTATCCAAATAGATGAGGAAAAATGCAACGGATGCGGGGCCTGTGCTTCTGCATGCCATGAGGGAGCCATTGGAATGGTAGATGGGAAAGCAAAGCTGCTTCGGGATGATTACTGTGATGGTTTGGGAGATTGCCTTCCGGCCTGTCCAACAGGAGCAATCTCGTTTATTGAGAGAGAGGCAGCTGCTTATGATGAAGCAGCCGTTCTTGCCGCAAAATCTATGAAACGTCATGAGACGATTTCTGAAACAACTACGCCCCAGGAATCTCAGCTTCGACAATGGCCGGTTCAGATAAAACTGGTACCTGTGAATGCCCCATGGTTTGATGGCGCAAAGCTTTTGGTAGCTGCTGACTGCACTGCTTATGCCTATGCCGGTTTTCATCAGGATTTTATGAAAGGACATGTCACATTGATCGGATGTCCTAAGCTGGATGCAGTGGATTATTCAATCAAATTGACGGAGATTCTTCGCAATAACGATATTCAAAGTGTTACGGTGTTACGGATGGAAGTCCCTTGTTGTGGAGGTATAGAAAATGCCGTAAAAATAGCATTGCAGGATAGTGGGAAATTTATACCATGGAATGTGGTGACAATTACAATTGAGGGGAGCATTCGATAAGTTTAAATCTTGACAAATAAACGGTCGTTTACTATAATGTGCGTAAACGACCGTTTACCTGTTTGGGGTGTAAGAATATTTATATATAGTTTGGAGGGAAGCCGGATGACTGATACGAAGGAAAATATATTAATGACGGCCTTACATTTATTTGCAAGGGATGGGTATGAGGCGGTATCTGTCAGAACAATTGCAGAAGAGCTTGGCATGACGAAAGGTGCTCTGTACAGGCACTATAAAAACAAACGTGACATATTTGACAGCATTGTAGAAAGAATGATACAGGTGGATGCCCAAAGAGCAAGCGATTGTCAGATGCCGGTTGAAAAATATGATGCCATGCCGGATTCCTATGAAAATACGTCTCTGGAAAGCATTCAAAAATTTACGATGGAACAATTCAAATTTTGGACGGAGGATGATTTCGCCTCCCATTTTCGCAAAATGTTGTCTCTGGAACAATATCGTAATGCGGAAATGGCAGAGCTTTACAGCCAATGTATCGTTGCAGGCCCGGTGGATTATATGGAAGATCTGTTTCGTGAGTTGATTAAAAAGGGAATACTTCGGGAAGGAAATCCCAGACAGTTTGCCGTAGAGTTCTTTGCTCCGCTGTTTCTTCTCATCAATATGTTCGACCAGACCGGAGAAAACGAGGAATATGCCGAAATTCTCAGCAATCATACAAAACACTTTTTGAAGAGTCATGCTATAGCACCGAAGGAGGAAGAAAGATGAACACAGACAATATTATCATACGTTTAGAGAGAAAAGAAGAATATCGGAAAGTGGAAACCTTAGTCAGAGAGAGCTTCTGGAATGTATACCGTCCGGGATGCATGGAGCATTATGTACTCAATCAGCTTCGAGACGATCCCGCATTTGTGCCGGAACTGGATTTTGTTATGGAACAGAATGGCGAACTGATCGGCCAGAATATGTTTATGCGAGCAAACATCAAGGCCGATGATGGCAGAGAGATTCCAATCATGACAATGGGACCGATCTGCATTACACCGGAACGAAAGAGACAGGGGTATGGAAAAATATTATTAGACTACTCTCTGGAAAGAGCAAAGGAATTAGGCAGTGGCGCAGTTTGCTTTGAAGGCAACATTGACTTCTATGGAAAGAGCGGTTTTACCTATGCCAGTACCTTTGGCATTCGCTATCATGGCCTGCCGGAAGGCGAAGATGCCTCTTTCTTTTTGTGCAAGGAATTAATTCCGGGATATTTAGATGGTGTTACCGGTGTGTATACAACCCCACAGGGATACTACGTGGATGAAGCAGAGGTGGAAGCCTTCGATCAGGAGTTTGAACCCAAGGAAAAATTAAAACTTCCGGGGCAATTATTCTAGACAGGGGAAGGAGAATGCGTTAATTCGTAGCTTTTTTGGGATAAATGAAACAAAAAATTTTACTTCATCCAAAAGTATGTTATTATAGATTATGTAAAGAAATTTTGACGATGATTGATATGAGGTGAAGGTATGGGCACTTATTTTAATCCTGAAAATGAAAGCTTCACAAAAGATTCGAATA
>JAQXIB010000269.1 GCA_029007575.1 Clostridiales bacterium
AATCGATCCCAAAACCGGAAATGCGACGATCGAGATTGACAAAAATGAGACGGTTTTATTTAAGAACGAGCAAATTCCGGGTGAAGAATTAACCGAAGGCGACCGTATTAAAGTGTATGTTTCCGATGTGGTCAATTCCGATAAAAGATGCAGCTTGAAGGTTTCCCGGACACATAAGGATTTGGTAAAACGCCTGTTTGAAATGGAGGTTCCGGAAATTTATGACGGTACGGTTGAAGTGAAAGCCATTTCCCGAGAAGCAGGCTCCAGAACTAAAATCGCGGTATACAGTAAGGATGAAAACGTTGACGCGGTCGGTTCCTGCATCGGTCCGAAAGGAATCCGTGTGGCAAACATTGTAGATGAACTCAACGGCGAAAAAATAGATGTGGTGAGATACAGCGAGGATCCGGCAGAATTTATTTCACAGGCGCTTTCTCCGGCTGATGTCGTCAGCGTTGAAATAGTGGAGGGCGATATTCGCGCCTGCAAGGTCAAGGTACCGGATCATCAGTTGTCGTTGGCAATCGGCAATAAAGGACAAAATGCCAAGCTGGCTGCAAGATTGACAGGATATAAAATTGATATCCGGCCGGAGAGCGGTTTCTTTGGCGAAGATGAGGACGAAGAGTGATTGAAACTGATTTTCTTACAACAACCGATGAGGATTAAAGGAGGGAATGCCGTGCAGACGAAACATGTGCCGATGCGGATGTGCAACGGTTGCGGAGAAATGAAGCCCAAAAAAGAGTTGATTCGTGTTGTAAAGTCAAAAGAGGGCGAGATATCGCTTGACCTGACCGGCAAAAAGGCGGGTAGAGGCGCTTATATTTGTAACAGTCCGGAATGTTTGCAAAAAGCACGAAAGGCAAGACGTTTGGAAAAAGCGTTTTCCGCGAAAATTCCGAATGAAATTTATGATGAGATGGAACAGCAATTAAAGGATTCCTTGGTTACTGATGCGGGTGAAGCGGAAAAATAAAAGACACGGTATAAAATCATAGTTGAGGTTAAAATGGATAAAGTAATTTCAGCATTATCTTTGTCAAAAAAAGCAGGAAAGTTAATCCTCGGATTTGATGTTGTAAAAGAATCAGTGCAGAATAGAACGGCAAAGCTGATTGTGTTGGCTTCGGATGTTTCTTTTAAAACAAAAAAAGAAATGGATTTTATTTGTACCAATCACGGTGTGAAACGGATTGTTATACCGCTCAAAATGGATGAAATATGGTATGTATTGGGAAAAAGAGCGGGCGTGATCGCCATAACGGATGAGGGGCTTGCAAATAAAATGAATTCGGTTATATCGACCGAATCGGCTGACTAGTCGGCGCGTGTTTCGAGAAGAAAGGAATGGTCACATATATGACAATAAAATACAGAGTTCATGAGGTTTCAAAAGATCTGAATGTGCCTGCCAAAGAAATTATTGATTTATTGGGAAAACACTTTGACGGTGTAAAAAAACATATGACCGCTTTAACCGAGGAAGAATTAAGCGTTGTTTTTGAGCATTTTACGCAGCAAAATCAGGTGAAGGATTTCAATGCTTATTTTGCTTCCAGAAATGTCGAAAAGAAAAAGGCGGAACCGGTAGCTTCCGAGCCGTCCGCTCCTGCGAAAAAAGCAGAGAGCAAGACCGCGGAGCCGAAGGCAGAGAAAAAAGCGGAACATAAATCAGAAACCAAAAAGGCAGACACTAAGCCGGCTGAAAAGAAGCCGGAAGTCAAAGCGGCGGAGCCGAAAACCGATAAACCGAAAACGGAAGCAAAACCGAACGCGGCTGTCAAACCGGTACAGGAGAAAAAGGAAGTTGCTCCAAAAGCTGCTCAGCCTCAAAAATCTGCCGATAAAAAGGGACAGGCGCCGGAACGTACACAGCAAACCGGACAGAATCGTCCGAATGGGCAGCGTTTTGCTGATAGTCAGCGAAATGAAAATAAAAAGCCCGCCAAACCGCAGCCTCAGTATCAGGCTCCGTCTAAACCGTCTTTGCAAATCGACAGTAAAGCATTTGAAGAAGGTGCCAGACTGGCGGCGCAAAAGCATCATAAACAAGCGCAGGCACAGGAACAGCCAAAGGGAGAGAAAACGGTTCGTCACGTTGATACCCGTGCTGCCCATGTTAATTTGGATAAATATAATGAGAAATACGACAATATCGCGTCACAGGGAAGAGTAAAGGATAATTATCAGAAAAAGCAGAAATTGACGCAGAAATCCCATCAGCGCGCCAAGCAGCAATTTTCTACCAAACGGGAAACCGAAGCAGAAAAGCTGCGCCGTCTGGAATTGGAGCGTGCCAGAAAGCAACAGCTTAGAGTCAGCATCCCGGACGAGATCGTGATCTCCGAATTGGCGCAAAGACTGAAAGTAACGGCTTCGGAAGTTATTAAGCGCTTGATCCCGTTGGGAATAATGGCTTCTATTAATGAAATAATAGATTTTGATACTGCTTCTCTTGTTGCGGAGGATTTGGGCGCAAAGGTCGAGAAAGAAGTTGTCGTTACCATCGAAGAACGCTTGTTTGACGACACCGAGGATGATGCGGAAGATCTGTTTGAAAGAAGCCCTGTTGTGGTGGTTATGGGGCACGTTGACCACGGAAAAACATCTTTGCTGGATGCGATCCGTAAAGAACACGTAACCAGTACCGAGGCGGGTGGTATTACACAGCAT
>JAQXIB010000270.1 GCA_029007575.1 Clostridiales bacterium
AATACTAAAATCTAATTGAAAGTATTTCATTAGATTTTAGTATTAAACTGCATGCTAATGTTTCTGATGATCATATTTGATTCCACCGTTTTCTTTCAGTCCCTCAACGCTCTGAAAGAACAGTTCTTTCGTGTACTCGGACAACCGTTTGCTTCGAAATCGGGCGATCTCATGGAGTTCGGTGACGGCGCTCCGTTGAGCGATCATACGAACCGGATATCTTGTTCGCATGCTGATGAAATATTTTTCGATGAGTAAAAATTAAGTATCAAATCCTTGCCGGACGTCATCGGACAAGAGTGGCAAAAATTGCCGGTAAGCCAATTGTATGCCGAAGTTACAAAGCCGGAAAGCAATCAAACGAAACAGGAGATTTGGAAAACAGAACGGATCGGAAAGCCAATGGAGAAAAACTGGTTTATTGTATTTCACGTTGTCGAGACCGGGAACAACCTTAATCAAATCAGCGAGACAACGATACGGGAACAGATTCCAAAAATCCTTGTTTATGACATACGGGACAAAGAACCTGAAACAAGCTCAGATATCGCTTCAAACAATACAACGCATGAACCTGAAGCTGAGAAGGAGCCGACAAAAGTGCTGGCTGTGCGGTATCTTTCCCCACAGGAGTATATGGAACAGCATAGGTATTCAAAGGCGGACAAAAACTGGGCGGAGTTAATGTACAGGACCATCAAGGAACAGGAAAATGTGTCATCGGAAATAAAGTAAGAGCACCTATTCCACGAATAGATGCTCTGAAAGGTAATGATATTTTATTGGATCGCTCCAATCAGCCAATCCAAAACATTAATGCGGCGAATGCCGTTATAGTCTGCCTCGGGATCCTCGTCAAGCGTAAGGATCATTTTCGGGTAATGATCGTTAATCTTTTGCAGCGGCGCCAGTTCTCTCTGCATGGTCTTTTCATCCCGTACAGAAGCCGCCACTTGGTAATATACCGTTTTATTGGGTTTCATTGCGACAAAATCAACTTCTGCTTCATCTATTTTTCCCACATACACATCGTTATCCCGTCGAAGCAACTCCAGATATACCACATTTTCCAGTATATGTTCGACATCGGTGGAACGAGAACCCAGAAGCAGATATCGCAGACCAATATCCACGACATAATACTTTTCAAGCGTTTTTAGATATTGTTTTCCCTTAACGTTATATCTTTTGGCTTGATAAACGATAAAGCTTTCCATCAGCGCTTTCAGATATTTTTCAACGGTTTTTACATCGATTTTTCTTCCCTCTGAAGTCATGGTATCAGCAATTTTTTTAGTGGACAGCGGACTGCCGATGTTATCAAAAACAAATCTTGTCACACTTTCCAGCGTCATAGTATCGGTAATCTTATTTCTTTTGGCAATATCTTTGACGATAATGGTGTTATAGATTCCATCCAGATAGTCCTTAATCTCCTTTGGATGTCCTGCCAGTTCCAAAGCATATGGAAAAGAACTGTTCTCAAGATAAGCTGTGTATTTTCTGGCAAGCTCCTTTGTATCTCCGGTGCTTTCTACATATTCCCGTAAAGAAAGCGGCAGCATCTTGATTTCCACATATCTGCCGGAAATCAGTGTTGCAATTTCTGAGGACAGCATATATGCATTAGAACCTGTGATATACAGATCGACATTTTTCCGGATAAACAAGCTGTCAACAACACGCGGAAATTCTTCACAATGCTGGATCTCATCCAGAAAGACATAGGTCATTTTATCCTGAACCAGCCGTTCCTTAATATATGCATGCAGCACTTTGGGATCACGCAGCTCATAAAAATCGTAATCTTCCAGATTGATGGAAACGATCTGTTCAGCAGACACACCCTGGCTTTTCAGATAGTCCTGATAAATCTCCATCAGTGTAGATTTCCCGCATCGGCGGATTCCGGTGATTACTTTGATGATTTGTTTATCTTTTAAGGCAATCAGCTTATCCAGATATTTTTTTCTTTCGATTCTTTGAACAGCCATATATAGCACCTCCTGAAACTATTTTACTTAATGCTCACTGAACAATTCAAAAACAACGATAGCAAAGTGTTTTGCCGTTGTTTTTGAATTGACAAAGTGCAAGGCTTTTTGATTGCTTTTGTAAAAAGTCTTGCACTTTGTATTTCGATTTCATTCTGAAATCGAAATCTGTGTTCGCATCAAGAAATGTTTGAACCAAGAAAAATACGGATTTTCGTATTTTTCTTGGTTTGTACGGCAATAGCCGTTCGAACAAATCAAATTTTTGATTTGTTCAGTAGACATTACTTGTATTATATCCAAAAAATACATAAATATCAATAGTTTTTGGATTGAGATTCCAAAAACTTTTTAAGATTCTTTGGAATTTTAATTTGATAAAGATTCAATATTGCCAAAATGCAAATCTACAAAAATAAAGCCGGAACTTTTCGGCTCCGGCTG
>JAQXIB010000271.1 GCA_029007575.1 Clostridiales bacterium
GACCGGAAAATGCTTTGCGCATTATTGGATGCATAACGGCTATATCAACGTCGACAATCGCAAAATGTCCAAGTCGCTCAACAATTTCTTTACCACCCGCGATGTGGCGGAAAAGTATGGCTATGAGCCGATTCGTTTTATGATGCTGCAGGCGCATTACAGAAGTCCGATCAATTACAGCGTAGAAGTCATCGAGCAATGCAAGGCCGCTTTGGAGCGCCTCTATACCTGCCGTGATAACATTGATTTTGTCCTGCAATCGGCAAAAGGCGGCGCAGTTCGCGGTGAGATATCGGAGCTGACCGACCGCTATCGCCAGAAATTTATCGACGCAATGGAGGACGATCTCAACACTGCGGATGCGATCTCGGTGCTGTTTGATTTGGTGCGGGATATCAATACCCTGCTGACCGACAAGGAAGCGGTGAAAGAAGAAATCGAGCTGGAACGGGATTTGTTTGATGAGCTTGCCGATGTGTTGGGCTTGATTTACAATCGGAAGAAAGAGGAAGCAATTCCACAGGAAGTCCTTGCTCTTGTGGAAAAACGTAAGGAAGCACGCAAGAATAAGGATTTTGCCGAGGCAGACCGCCTTCGTGACGAGATCAGCGAATTAGGCTATCTGGTGGAGGAAACCCGCCAAGGCACAAAAATATCCAAAAAGGCATGAATTATGACGAAAGAAGCAAGCCGATAGGCTGCGGTTGCTGCTATGTTTGATAAAATAATAACCATTGCACTCAACCCGTCGCTGGATGTTACATTATGGCCCGAAACCTATGAGGAAGGCGAGCCGAATCGTTGCTGTCGGGAAAAAGTTTATCCCGGCGGGAAGTCGGTCAACGTCACCAGAGTATTGAAAAGTCTGGGTATCTCTGCCCGTCTGATCGGGATTGCGGGCAAGGACAATATCGATTTGTTGCGCGGTTTGCTTGACCGGGACGGGATTGATTATCGTCTGCTGGAAACCGACGGTGCCGTGCGGGAAAATATTACCGTGATCACGCCCGACCGCCGCGCGTTTACGGTAAACCGACAAGGTATCCCGATTGAAAAACAAGCGTGGGATCGGCTGCCGGAGCTGGTGCAAAAGGAGCTTCTGCCGGAGGGGGAAAATCTGGTGGTTTTTGCCGGCAGTCTGCCTCCGAATATCTCCGCCGCCGAATACAAGGAGCTGATCCTTGCGGTGCGTCGCCCGAATGTGAAAATTGCATTGGATACCGATTTCTTCTCGCTTGCGGATATACAAGAGATAGCCCCTTTCGTGATAAAACCGAACCTTGCCGAGGCAAGAAACATTTTATGCTGTTCCGACATCACTGCCGAAAACGCTTTTGAGATGGCGGCGCTGCTTGCCGAGGCGGCAGAGCACGTTTTGCTGAGCATGGGCGCGGAGGGGATTTGTTATCGGCATCAGCAGGAGGGCTGTTATGCTGATGTTCCTGCAGTGACAGTCAGCTCCACGGTGGGGGCCGGAGATACTGCTCTCGCAGGATTTCTGGCTATGTTACAGCAAGGAAAAAGTCTGCTCGACTGCGTTAGATTCGCGGCGGCGTGCAGTTGTGCCTCAGTGACTTTGGAGGGAACACAGGCGGTGACAGCAGAGATTGCCGCGCGCTATTTGGGGCAGATTCAGATCACTGAAAGGTAATCTCAAAAGCCCGGTGTTGCATACAGAAAAAACGAAAGGATACAAACAGTTGTATTTTATCGTATAATACAATTTGTATATTATATTATGAATCACTACGACGTTGCTATTATCGGATTGGGGCCGGCCGGTGCGACACTTGCCAGACTGCTTTCCAAAGAGTATCAAGTGATTGCCATCGACAAGAAGGTTTTCGGGGATGACGGTTTTAAAAAGCCCTGCGGCGGCCTGTTGTCCTCTGACGCGCAAAAGGCACTGGCGAAATTCGATATGACCTTGCCCAAGGATGTGCTGGTCGACCCGCAGATTTTTGCGGTGAAAACCATTGATTTGAAGAACAATCTGACCCGCCACTATCAGCGGTTTTACATCAATCTGGATCGGCATAAGTTTGATTTATGGCTGGAGTCGATCATCCCCGATCGAGTGGAGATACACAGCAATTCCCGCTGTTCGTCGGTGGAAAAAATCGCCGAGGGGTATCGCGTCACCTTCCGTGAAAACGGGACGGAACAGGTGATTACCGCAAAATATTTGGTTGGCGCCGACGGTGCCAATTCTTTGGTACGGCGCACCTTTTATCCGCAAAAGAAGATTCGTAGCTATATGTCGATCCAGCAGTGGTTCCCTGAATCTCATGCTAACCCTTTTTATTCCTGCATTTTCGATCCGGAAAATACCGATTGCTGCTCTTGGTCGATTTCCAAGGACAGGCAGTTTATTTTCGGCGGCGCGTTCCCGTTGGATCATTCCAGGGAGCGGTTTGAAAATCAGAAAAAGAAGCTGGAAAGCTACGGATTTCGGTTTGGAGAGCCGCTGAAAACGGAAGCATGTTTGGTTTTGCGTCCGTCGGCGTTTCATGATTTCTGCTGCGGCAAGGACGGCGTTTTCCTGATCGGAGAAGCGGCGGGCTTTGTCAGTCCGAGCTCGCTGGAGGGGATCAGCTCGGCGATCAACAGCGCGGAGGATTTAAGCCAGGTGCTGAACGCGAAAATCGGGAATCTAAACCGAAAATACAAGGCAAAGACACGAAACATTCGGCTGAAAATCTTTTTTAAGGTACTGAAATGTCCGTTCATGTATCAGTCCTTTTTGCGGAAGCTGGTCATGAAAAGCGGCTTACAGAGCATTGATATCGTTGCTTCGGCAGAATAACAGCAAAGGGACAGCCTCGCTGACAGACATGGATAAGGAGTTTTTTCAATGATTATGGATATACATTCGCATACCTATTATTCCGGATGCGGACGGGATGATCCCCGCACCATCATACAGGCGGCGATTGACGGCGGAATAGAGGTTTTCGGGATATCGGATCACAATTACGGGATCGGCGACCGCAAGGCAGAATATTTTGAGCTGTTGACCGAGTTGCAGCAGGAATACCGCGAGAAAATAAAAATTGTGCGCGGAATGGAGCTTTGCACCATCAACCATTTATGGCTGCGCGATGACGAGGATATTTCCCATTTCGATTACTGTTTGGTGGAACACATTGACCTCCCTGAAAGTTCGGTCGGGCTGGATATTTTCCGTTACGCTTTGCGCTGTGGCTGTAAGACCGGTATTGCGCATACCGATCTGATCGGGTTTGCCAAAAAGCTGGGCAAGGATCCGGCAGCTTTTCTCAAAGAGTTTGCCGAGCATGATATTTTCTGGGAAATGAATGTCAATTACGATTCGATTCACGGCTATCATCAGCACGAGTATGTAAAAAGACTGGTGGAAAGCGAGGAAGAACAGGACATTGTCCGCAATTCCGGCATCAGGGTTTCGGTTGGGTTTGACGGTCACCGAGTAGAGGACTACGTTCCCGAAAGAGTGATTAAAATGTGCGATTTTTTGGAGAGCAAACAGATACCGATGGTGGCTTTTTAAGGCGATATAAAAAGGCTCCGCAGTCAACTTCAAATGACTGCGGAGCCTTTGTTGATTTTTATGATTTTACAGTTGGCTGAGCGCGGCTTCGTCAGCCACCACAATAACGTCGGGGTGCATTTGCAGGATGGATCACGGAACATTAGGAGTAACAGGACCGGTCAGCACTTTTTTGAGGATTTCCGCTTTATCCGCACCGCTTACCGCGAGCACGATCTGCTTTGCCTGCATAATGGTTTTGATTCCCATGGTGATGGCGTGGGTCGGCACTTCGTCGATACTGTGGAAAAAGCGGGCATTGGCATTCCGTGTGTTTTCCTCCAGGGTGACACAATGGGTCGTCTGCTCAAAGGCTTTATCCGGCTCATTAAAACCGATATGACCGTTATGCCCCAAGCCCAGAAGCTGAACGTCTACCCCGCCCAGACTTTTGATTTTGTATTCATAGCTTTGACATTCGCTGGCAACATCCTTTGCGTTTCCGTCCGGCAGATAGGTTTGATTCATGCGAATATTGATATGGTTGAAAAAGTTGTGGTTCATGTAATAGCGATAGCTTTGCTCATGGCTGCAATCCAGACCCACATATTCATCCAGATTTACAGTCGATACCGCGTCAAAGTCCAAGTCCCCTTTCCGGTACCAATCGATCAATTGCTTGTATGTACCGACTACAGTGGAGCCTGTCGCAAGTCCTAATACCGAATTGGGCTTTAGAATCACGTGGGCGGATAAAATATTCGCCACTTTTCTTGACATGTCATCGTAATTTTTTGCTTTGATCATTCTCATGTTATTGACATCCCTTAAAAATAAATTTTGCCACCGCTTTTCAGATGATTGTCCAAAAAGCAATCATGCACTCGTTACCTGTTAAAATCAAAATCACAGCAGCGCAGAAATTCTCTTGCCATCAGGGTAGCGCCGACCTGATTCGGATGGATTCTGTCCCATGCAATAAAGGCGGAATGACGCACGCGGCAATACTCCGCATACATTTTCTGGAAATCCACTAATCTGCACTGATATTTGTCAGCGAGTGATCTGCAGATTGCGACATACTCATCCATACGAGCGCGCATGGCGTCCTGTTCGTTGGGTTCCATGTAATACGGGGTAAGGATAAAAATGCCTTTGACATCATCTTTCACAGCCAATATCATTTTTTCCAGATTAGCCTGATATTCTTCCGGCTGTACCTGGGTATCCGGCAGGGCAGGAGAATCGAATTGGCGCCAAACATCATTGATGCCGATACAAATGGATACCCATTGCGGTTTTAAATTTACCACATCGCGCTCAAACCGTTCCAACAAATCACGGCTGGCATTTCCGCTGATACCGGAATTGGTTACTCTGACTTTAATCTCCGGATAAGCCACCGCCAGCATGTTGTCTATCACGCGGACATAGCTATGTCCGAGGTTGTCGAACAAACCTTCTCCAACCGGGCATTGACTTCCCATATCGGTAACGGAATCTCCTGCAAAGACAATACGATCCATATTTTCAAAGATCATTTTTATTGCAACTCCCTTTTGCGTGTTTGCCTGCTGCTAAAAGAAAAAAAGAGACTGAACGCAGTCGGCATTCAGTCAAATTGGCACCCTCTACGTGAATCGAACACGTAATTGAGTCTTAGGAGGACCCCGTTATATCCATTTAACTAAGAGGGCAGATGAGCGCTGTGCCAGACAATGCGAATGTATATTTTGACATATGACTACTGAAATATTATTATACTATATTTTTTTTCATAAATCAATCTTTTTACCGATAAAAACTATGTTAATGCTCACTGAACAATTCAAAAACAACGATAGTAAAGTATTTTGCCGTTGTTTTTGAATTGACAAAGTGCAAGGATTTTTGATTGCTTTTGTAAAAAGCCTTGCACTTTGTATTTCGATTTCATTCTGAAATCGAAATCTGTGTTCGCATCAAGAAATGTCTATACGGCGAATA
>JAQXIB010000272.1 GCA_029007575.1 Clostridiales bacterium
GCACCCATATTCGTGATGGTGGCACGCTCGGGGACAGTCAGGGATTTGACTCCCTCTCCACCGTATTCAATAATTTTGCCGACGCCGCCTTTGACGGTTAAAATACGCAGCACTTCCAGAATAACATCTTTGGCGGATATCCAAGGGGAAAGCTTGCCGGAAAGGTTGATTCGGACCATTTTAGGCATGGTGATGTAGTAAGCACCGCCGCCCATCGCAACAGCTACGTCCAGACCGCCTGCACCGCAAGCCAGCATACCGATACCGCCGGCAGTAGGAGTATGGCTGTCAGAACCTATTAGAGTTTTGCCGGGAATAGCAAAGCGTTCCAGATGAACCTGATGACAGATACCGTTACCGGGGCGAGAAAAATAAATGCCGTGTTTTTTTGCTACGGACCCGATAAATTTATGGTCATCCGCATTTTCAAAACCCGACTGTAACGTGTTATGGTCAATATAAGCGACGCTGCGCTCTGTTTTTACGCGATCCACGCCCATCGCTTCAAATTCCAGATATGCCATTGTGCCAGTAGCATCCTGTGTCAGCGTCTGATCAATTCTGATGCCGATCTCAGAGCCTTTGATCGGCTCGCCGTCTACAATGTGATTTCTTAATATTTTTTCTGCAATCGTAAAACCCATTTTCGTTCTCCTTTATTTAAAATCATAATAGCCATTGAATGAAACAGCATAAACATAATATATAATTGTAAAATATTTCGTGTGGAATGTCAATCGGCAGAATCACCGATATTCCCGCGCTGAGGGGAAATAAAAGTAAAATTTCATGAAAAAGAAAACGGTACTTTTTCAGATTGACAGATACACCACGAATTTTATGGTCATTATATCAATAAATTGTCGGGAATCCGTAAAATTCTTAATATTTTATATATGGTATTTTTTTTTAAAAGTTGTATAATATCTATAGATATATTCATTTTTAAAATCCGGCTTTTCCAAGATCGGTGATTTATAAAATAAGGGATTGATTTTATCTTGTCAAAGCAGAAAACAAAGTCCAAAAAACAAACCAGAGCTTTTTTACCGACTTTTTTCATTACGCTGTTTGCCTTGTCGGCATTGGGCGGCTTATATTTTATCATTCAGGGGGACAACCTAATATCCGACGTTTTTCCTTTTGCCAACTGGGGAAATAATCAAAATGTTTCCAGCAAAACACCGCAGCAAAACGGCTACGGTCTTGTGGTGGAAAGCGATGCGGTTGAAAATGATTATTTTGATGATGCGGCTTTTGTGGGAGATTCACTGACCGTCGGAATGAAGCTGACCGATTACGTGAATAAAAATAATTTGTTTGGTATTGTCGGTGTCGGTATCAAAGCCATTAAGACGGAGAAGGACACCTTTAACGGCAAGGAAACCACTGCATTAAAGGCTGCCGGAAGCATGAAACCGAAAAAGATTTATATCATGCTCGGCACCAACTCTATCGGTTATACTTCGACCGCAACCATGATCGAGCAATATGCCGAGGTGATCGACCTACTAAAAAAAAGCAACCCCAATGCGACGTTTTACATCCAGTCGATCCCGCCGATGACGAAATCTTATATTAATTCCAACCCTCGGTTTAAGCCAAAGCAATTTGCGGAATTTAATGAGGAACTGGAGGCGTTGGCTACAGCAAAGGAATGTTATTTTCTGGATACATATTCTTTGTTTGTAACAGAAAGCGGATATCTGCCGAGAGATTTGTCAACAGACGGACTGCATCTGAATCAGGATGCGTATGATATTATGTTTGAGTATATTAAGACACATACGGTGCAAAATTAAACAGAGTGCAGCATTTTGCTGCGGAAAAACAGGGGGTATCTATGTTAGTTGAATGTATTTCGATCGTGATGATTATTCTTCTGATGGCGGTGGTGTTTTTGCGCGCGCACCGAAAGGATTATGCCGTTACAACGTTGCCGCTGCTGATCTTGCCGTTGCTGCATATATTTTCGCTCTGGGCGGCAAAGCCGATTGCCGGGATATTTCCGTTAGAACCGGCCGGTGTGACGGTGGCGATTGATGCAACCGCATTGATTATCTCCTGTACAGCGCTTGGATTTTTTTCTCATCGTATTGTTGCAAAAAAGCCGAGAATGGTCTATTTGCTTTTCTGCGGTACTTTTGTTACGATCCTAACTTGGGTATTAATCAGCAATACGTTGGTACCGATACAATAAATAGATGAAGGAGCAGCATTTTCAAAAAATGCCGGAAATGAAATGAAATGAAAAAGAAAATATTCGCTTATATCATTGTGACTTTGTTGGCTGGATTATATCTGTTTGTTGAAGTGCCGAACTTAAATCCGCTTTATCCGGACGGAGCTATGTTTTGGTGCTTCCTGCTGACTGTATATATTCTGATTTCCCAAATCGGGAAGTTTCAGTTCCGTTTTGATTTTAATCAATTATCCGGTACCCATCAATCTCCTTTTTCGGTTTCCAAACGGGGTACTTTGAGCAAGGCGCCGTTTATTGCGGTGGGAATATTATGGGTAGCGTTGATTGCGGTGCATTTGTTTTCCACGCCGTTATTTCATGTGAAGGCGTATCGGGAACAGCTTTCCGAACCGCAAATCAAAGCGTTTGATACCGATATGCAGCCGATTGACACCAGTCAGATTCCGATCGTGGACAAGGAGCTTGCGGCAAAGCTGGCAGATAAAAAGCTAGGGGAAAAGCCGGCGCTCGGCAGTCAGGTGGATTTAGGGGAGCCGACCATACAACAGGTGAATGATAAGTTGGTGTGGATTGTACCGCTGCACCATTCCGGATTCTTTAAATGGCTTTCCAACATGGAGGGTACACCGGGTTACATCGTTGTGTCGGCAACCGATATGCAGGACGTTACTTATGTGGATTCTCCCAAGGTGAAAATCCACCCGAATGCTTTTTTGATGGACAAGCTGGTTCGCCGTGTGCGCTTGGGCGACGGATTGTTTACCGGCATTACCGATTATTCTTTTGAGATTGACGAAGACGGGCAGCCATATTATGTGGTGACCACTTACCGCTATTTGCGCGGCTTTGCGCTGCCGGAGGCAACCGGCGTTATTTTGGTGAACGCCACTACCGGCAGCACCGAAAAATATGCCATCGATCAGGTGCCGGAATGGGTGGATCGGATACAGCCGGAAGATTTTGTGATGGAACAGATCAACAACAAAGGAAAATATATTCACGGATTATTTAATTTTTCCAATTTTGAAAAATTCCAAGCATCCGATCATGATATCATTATTTATAATAACGGAGATTGCTATTTATTTACCGGTATCACCAGTGTCGGCTCCGATAACAGCATTATCGGGTTGATGTTGGTGGATTTAAGAACGAAGGAAGCAATCCAGTACAAGATGAGCGGCGCAACCGAAAGCGCAGCGATGAATTCGGCGGAAGGAAAGGTGCAGGACTTGGGTTACCGCGCGACCTATCCGATTTTGCTGAATGTGCAGTCGCAGCCCACATATTTTATGACCCTCAAAGACGGCGAGGGACTGGTTAAGCAATATGCCTATGTGTCGGTGAAAAGCTATGATTTGGTCGGAGTCGGCACTACGGTAGCGGAGGCAAAACGAAATTATGAGTCTGTGATCGGTTCGCTGTCCGATAGTCAGATCGAGAGCGATAAAACAGTGACGGCGACCGGTAAAATCGTGCGGATTGCCGGTGAATTTGACGGCAGTCAGATGCAGTACAGCATGATTCTGGACACGCAACCGAATTTGATTTTTAAAATCGGCGCGGATAAGAGCGCGGAACTGGCGTTGACCAAAGAAGGAGATACCGTTACCTTGACTTACATTGAGCAGGAAAGCGGTGTTGTGAAGGCAAATAGTTTTGATAACACCGAATTTACGCAAAGCAAAACAGCGTCATGATTAACGAATAACAGGGCGGTGTGCAGAATGAAGAAGCAAACGACCCGTAACGTAAAAATAATCATACCGGCAATTATCGTTCTTATAATTGCCGGTATTGCTTATATGCTGCTGACTCATTTCCGGTTGATACCGAAAACGAGTTATACGGCGGAGGATTTCGGCATTGCAACGGTAAAAAGTACGGTGGACTATAATCATAACGGAACGGATGATTATACCGATATCCTTTTGGGTGCCAGAAAAGACGCACAAAACAAACCGAAATATGACGGCAAGTATTGGGCAGGAGGATATCCGCCCGATGATATCGGTGTCTGTACCGATGTGGTATGGCGCGCTTTTAAAAATGCGGGGTATTCCCTGAAAGATATGGTAGACAATGACATCAAGGCACACATCGAAGATTATCCGCGGGTAGGGGGCAAGCGGGATTCCAATATTGATTTTCGCCGCGTGCCCAATTTAAAAGTGTTTTTTACAAAATACGGTATTTCTTTGACTCTCGATCCGACCGAGATCGATCAGTGGCAGCCGGGAGATATTGTCACTTATGGAAGTACCCATATTGCCATTGTTTCGGACAAGCGAAACAAGGACGGAATCCCGTTTATTATCCATAACAGCGGTCAACCGCTGCGGGAGGAGGATGCCTTGATATTGAACACCGAAATCAGCGGGCATTTTCGTTTTGACACAAGTAAATTGGACGAGTCCATGTTGATACCGTTTGAATAAGGCAGACAAGACAACATGGTCTTCCGAAACAAAAAGCGTTTGACTGCATATAAATATATTGGGAGTGAGCGCAGAAAAACGTTTTGGGAGCGTGAAGAGCATGTATTATCGGGCAACTGCCAAAGAACGGAAGAGAAAAATCAACGCGATCCGTATATTGTTGTTAGGTTTGACACTGCTCTGTATCTTATTTGCGACCGATCGAAAAATGCGTCCGATCATTAAGAACAATGCGGCGATTCAAGCGAAGATCATTGCGACCAAAGCATTAAATCAGGCGATTACCGAGCAGTTGAAGAACGCGGATTATACATACGATACGATGGTGAAACTGGGCAAGGATAATGACGGACAGATTATCTCCATGGAAACCAATACGGCGGCCATCAATCAAATACAGGCTGAGCTGACCGCAAATACGATGCAGCAGTTGGAAGTGCTGGAAGATACGGCCTATTACATTCATTTCGGCACGCTGTTGCATTCGGAATATTTTGCCGGCAAAGGCATCGCACTGAAGTTTCATTTGCAGCCGGCAGGGTATGTTACAACTAAAATACTCAGCAGCTTCACCGAGGCGGGAATCAATCAGACGCGGCACGAGATCACGTTTCGGATTACGGTACCGATATCGGTGGCTACGACCGGATATCATGCCAGTACCGATGTCGGGATTGATTTTGCGCTGGCCGACACGTTGATCGTGGGAGATGTGCCGCAGTATTATACCAATGTTATTACGGAAGACAAGAACTTGGTTAACGAACTCAACGACTATAAAGCGGAAACGCCAAAGAAATGATGAAATCCGCCTGCGCAAGCAATTGTGTTTGCACAGGCGGATTCTATGATATCACGACTGATATATTGGTTATTCTGTTCTGCTTTGCCCGAGGAAAAAGAGTGCGACGGTACCGGGGCCGGAATGCGCACCGATGACCGGACCGATATCATAGATCATATATTTTTTGATCCCGCATTCTTTTTTGACTAAATCGGCAATATATTTTGCGTCTTCTTCGCAATCGCCGTGGCTGACAAAGAAAATCGGATTTTCCATACCGGCAGATTTTGCCTTCATTTTTTCGACAAGCTGATTCAAAGATTGTTTTCTGCCGCGCACTTTGCCGATCGGAATCAGCTTTCCTTCTTCATTAACATGTAGTATCGGCTTGATTCCGAGCACCGAGCCTAATACCGCGGTTGTTTTGGATACCCTGCCGCCGCGATGCAGATGATGCAGATCGTCCACCGTGAAATAATGGCATAGATTTTGTTTGATACTTTCCAGTTTTTCTGCCGTTTCTTCTATCGACATACCGCTGTTTTTGTATTGAACAGCGTAATACACATATAATCCCTCGCCCAGTGAAGCGCAAAGAGAATCGATGACAATGATTTTTTGCTTCGGGTATTTTTCGGTCATTTGCTCGGCAGCCAGTTTGGCACTGTTGCAACTGCCGCTTAATGCGGAAGAAAAAGCAATGTGCAGTACGTCCATGCCTTGTGATAAAATCTTTTCAAAATGCTGCTCACATTCTTCCGGAGAGATCAATGCTGTTTTCGGCATCGCTCCTTGTCGCACCAATTGATAAAATTCTTTGGCGCTTAATTCTTTTTCGCCTTTAGAAATATACTCTTCATTATTTATGGTAAAACGCATCGGAATTACCGCAAGATCGTTCGCGGCGATAAAGTCTTCCGGTAAATCACAAGTGGCATCCGTGGAAATGATAAACTCAGCCATAACATCACCATTCCTTTTTGAATTTGTATTTTTTCTGTTATCTTCGGGGAAAAATCAATATGAGAATCAAATTTACGATTTTTTCTGATGATAATATTATTATACAATATTTTTCAAAATATAGCAATCATGCTTATTTTTAATCATGATTAAAACCAAAATAAAACATCTTGATTTTTTGTTTCAATTATAGTATAATAACTCAAGTAAACGTGCTTTGCAATTTGATATACGGGTATATAGGCCCTGTGCGACTGAATACCGTGAACCATGTCAGGCGGGGAACCGAGCAGCATTAAGCGGCTTTTTCGGTGTGCCGCAGGTAAACCTATATGCTCGTGTATGAGATTGCAAAGCTCTTTTACTCTGAAATACAAGCAGAATTTGCAGAGAAGAGGGTGATGGATATGTATCTGGCGTTATATCGAAAATGGCGTCCGAAAGTATTTGAAGATGTTATTTCACAGCCGCATATTACGGTCACTCTGAAAAATCAAGTTGTCAGCAATCGGGTAGCGCATGCTTATCTGTTTACCGGTTCCCGCGGAACAGGTAAAACGACCTGCTCTAAAATTTTAGCAAAAGCAGTGAACTGTCTGCATCCGGTGGACGGCAATCCCTGTCTGGAATGCGAGGTCTGCAAAGGAATCGAAGACGGCTCCATTATGGATGTCATCGAGATCGATGCGGCCAGTAACAACGGCGTGGAAAACATCCGGGAATTGCGGGAAGAAGCGGTTTATTCTCCGGCAGTCTGTAAATATAAAGTGTATATTATCGATGAGACTCATATGCTCAGTACGGGGGCTTTTAACGCGCTTCTCAAAATTATGGAGGAGCCGCCGGCACATGTCATTTTTATTTTGGCAACCACTGAAGTGCATAAGGTCCCGGCAACGATCTTATCCCGGTGTCAGCGATTTGATTTTCATCGAATCAAGTCGGAGGATATTACCCAACGATTGCTCTACATTGCCGAGCAGGAAAAGATATCGTTGGAGCAACCGGCTGCCGAGCTGATCGCGCGAATTGCGGACGGCGGAATGCGGGACGCTTTGTCTTTGCTGGATCAATGCGCGGCGTTCGGCGAAGAGGTTAATCTGAATACGGTCAGCAGCGCGGCGGGAATTGCCGGCAGATCGTATTTGTTTGAAATTTGCGACGCGGTATTGGCACAAAATCCGACTGCTGCTCTGGAGGTTATCAGCAAGCTGCATGAAATGTCGGTGGATTTGCAGCAGCTTTGCAGTGAGCTGATTTCTCAGTTTCGCAGTTTAATGATTTTAAAAACGGTTTCGAAACCGGGAGATATGATTGTGGTTCTTCCGGATGAAATGGAAAAATTAAAAGAACTATCCAAAGCGTTTTCCATGTCTGCTATTTTGCATTGTCTGGCAGTATTGCAGGACTGTTTGGAACGTCTGAGCAAAACTTCCGGCAAGCGAATTGAGTTGGAAATGTGTATGATCCGGCTGTGTAATCCGAAGCTGGATAGCTCTTCCGACGCCTTGATACGACGGTTGGATGATTTGGAATTGCAGCTTCGTTCCGGGGCTTTTTCCGTGGAAACCGCTAAGCCTGCCGGAAACAATGCGGCAGATCAAAAGCCAGAACCGGAAAAACCGACGGAAGCGGTCGCTCCAGCCGAGCCGGCCCCTAATAAACGTCCGGTTTCGCTGGATATGAGTATGCTCAAGCCGGTCACCTGCTGGGTGGAAATCTTGCAGCAGCTTTCCGAAACCGATAAACCGCTGCATGGAATGCTGGTTGGTTCCAAGGCTTATTGCTATGAGGATATGCTGTTTATTGATACGCCGAATACCATTTTGGGGCAGATGCTGAAAAAGGACGGGTGTGCTGCGCGTCTGTTGGAGGCAGTAAAATTGCATACCGGCAAGAAGTATCGCTTACGTCTGAAGACCGCCAAAGACGCTTCGGAGAAAAACAAAGAAAATCCGTTGGATGCTTTGGCAAAACGGGCGCAGGAGAACGGCATTTCAGTGAATCTGCATTAGCGGATTATTGATTGAAAAAATATTATTATTTAACATAATGGAGGATGTTCAGTTATGAAAGCAAGATTGCCAAAAGGAATGGGCGGCGGTCCGAGCAATATGCAGGGGATGATCAAACAGGCACAGAAAATGCAGGAGGAAATGCAGAAGGCGCAAGCAGAACTGGAAGCAAAAGAGTATACAGTAACCGTCGGCGGCGGCGCGGTAGAAGCGGTTGTGTCCGGCAAAAAAGAGCTGGTTTCTCTGACCTTGAAGCCGGAAGTAGTTGATCCGGAGGATATTGAGATGCTGCAAGATCTCATCATCAGTGCGGTCAATGAAGGATTGCGCCAGGTAGAGGACGAGTCCAACGAGCAGATGCAGCAGATTACCGGCGGAATGAATATTCCCGGTTTGTTTTAGCCTATGGGATACGACGCATTGCCGCTTACCAAATTAGTGGAACAGTTTGCTTCTTTGCCCGGTATCGGGCGGAAAACGGCAGGCAGATTGGCGTTTTTTGTCCTAAAAATGTCGGACGAAGAGGCAAAGGCTTTCAGTGACGCTATTTTGGAAGCACACGAGAAAATCCACAATTGCGAAATATGCCAAAATTATACCGATATGCCTGTTTGCAGTATTTGCAGTGATACTCAGCGGGATCGGAGTACAATCTGTGTGGTCGAGGATGCCAAAGATGTACTTGCCTTTGAGCGCACGAGAGAGTACAAGGGATTGTATCATGTGCTCCACGGTCTGATTTC
Source organism: Clostridiales bacterium (assembly GCA_029007575.1). Lineage (GTDB taxonomy): Bacteria > Bacillota > Clostridia > Oscillospirales > Ruminococcaceae > HGM13222. The sequence continues at coordinate 9,147 of JAQXIB010000272.1, forward strand.
TCCCATGGATGGAATCGGGCCGGAACAGTTATATGTAAAAGAGCTGCTTGCCAGAATTGCAGACGGCGACGTAAAAGAAGTCATTATGGCGACGAATCCGACGGCTGAAGGAGAAACGACAGCGATGTACATTTCCCGGCTGTTAAAGCCGATGGGCATTAAAGTGACTAGGCTTGCTTATGGCGTGCCGGTCGGCAGCGATCTGGAATATGCGGACGAGGTTACCTTATTTCGCGCGCTGGAAAACAGAAATGAAATTTAATTCGACAATCTTTGCACAAGCTATCGGTTATGATGGGTTTGCACGGTTTTTATTGTCAATCGCGGGCTGAGTAAAGGAGGGATAGAATTGGCAGGAACAGGAACAAAGCTGATCACACAAAATCGAAAAGCAAGACATGATTATTTTGTCCTGGAAACTTATGAGGCCGGGATTGAATTACTGGGCACCGAAGTGAAATCTTTGCGAGCCGGTTCTGTCAATCTGAAGGATAGCTGGTGTAGTATAAAAGACGGGGAATTGTTTTTAATGGGGGCACACATAAGTCCCTATGAAAAGGGAAATATATTTAATCGGGATCCGTTGCGCGTCCGGCGGCTTTTAATGCATAAAAAAGAAATTATGAAGCTGTTTGGGACGGTAAAACAGGACGGATGTTCTTTGATTCCGTTGTCGTTGTACTTTAAAGGATCTAAAGTGAAAGTAGAAGTCGGCTTATGTAAAGGAAAAAAATTGTATGATAAGCGGGCTGATATGGCAAAACGTGATGCCAAGCGAGAAATGGATCGCGCTTTAAAAGAGCGCGGCAGAAGTTAAATTGACATAGCTGAAAGGATGTTCGCATTATGAGATATGAAGTATTAGATATTAATATTGATTATCAGAAAATTCATGTAGATAACGGCGGATTTCAACCGAAAATGTCGATCTATCTGCCGGATAATTCTCCGGAAATACAGATTGACAGAAAGCATCCGACGGTTGTGATTTGTCCCGGCGGAGGATATGCCATGACATCTGACCGAGAGGCGGAGCCGATTGCTTTAAGATTTGTTGCGGCAGGCTGCAATGCGGTCGTTGTTCGGTACAGCTGCGCTCCGGCAAGATTCCCGGCGGCTTTATTGGAGCTTTCCTACGCAGTGGCAAAGGTGCGTGAAAAGGCGCAGGAATGGAATGTTGATACCGATAAAATAGCCGTTTGCGGCTTTTCGGCGGGCGGCCATTTGGCAGCTAGCTTTTCTACTCTTTGGAATCGCGATTTTGTAAAAGACTATTTTCATTACCAGGGCAGAGAGAATCAGCCGAACGGAATGATTTTAGGTTATCCGGTGATCACTTCCGGCGAACACGCGCATTGGGGATCCATTGAAAATCTGCTGGGAGAAAAAACAGCCGATTCTGTTTTGCTGGAGCTTGTTTCAGTCGAAAAACAGGTAAGTGATGATACACCGCCTGCATTTATTTGGCATACATTCGACGACACTTGTGTTCCGGTGGAAAATTCACTTTTGTTGGCACAAGCATTGGCCGCCAAGAAAATTTCGACAGAGTTACATATCTTTCCAAGCGGACCGCATGGTCTGTCGCTGTCATCCGAGGAAACTGCCGGTGATCCTTCTATGATCGTACCGGAGTGTCAGGTTTGGATTGATATGGCAATACGTTGGCTGAAAAATTTATAATATTGTTATCTGCCTGATTAAATTCTTTTAGTCAGGTTAAATATGGGGGCGTAAAGGTTTCGACGGGGATCAATAGCCATGATAAGCGAGTAGAGCGGGCGAAAGCTCTTTAATCGTCGCAATTTAAATATAAACGCTAACAATAATAAATTAGCTTACGCTGCTTAAGTCAGCGTCATCCTGTTATGAAGTACCACGGTCATAACGAGGGTGTCAAATTAGTGGTGAACGTATCGGATAACTTGCCTTGGTCTTCGATATGTATTTAAGGCTACTGAATCGGACAGCCTGCTTGTCGGCGGTTCGAAGAGGGAATGTCAAAAGATAAGCTACACTCGTAGAAAGTTGTGGGGAAGGGTTTTCGGACAGGAGTTCGACTCTCCTCGCCTCCACCAAATAAAGAAAAACCGCCTATTTTGGCGGTTTATTTATTTCTTACACGTTTTTTACACGGTTTTATTTAAAATTTGTACGGCTCGTTCTTCCTCTCGTGGATAAAGAGGTTCCATGTCAACAGTTGGGGTAAAGAGATAAAAGTGAAACGAAAAGCGGAATACCGTCTGAAATTAGATGGCATCCCGCTTTTTTTCATGGTTTTTCCGTTTATTGCCCTGTGTGTTTATTTCATAAAATCGTTTATACATCAGGCAAAAATACAATGATATCTTCTACACGGCAATTCAAAATTTTACAGAAATCATCAATTTTCATTGTACTGATTCCATTTCCTTTTTTCATGCGGTCAATGGTGGCACTGCTGATATGATATTTATTGATGAGTGTATATGTGGACATATTGCGTTCCTTTAATGTATGCCAAAAAGGTCCATAACTGATCAATAAACCACCACCTTTTTCATATTATTAGTATAAAATGTAATCATATTCTTGACAATAGTCATAAATATGACTATAATGTTATTATGAAAAAACGATGGTACTATATAACACATTCTGCTGCGGCACTAATCTTTGGTATGTTCCTGTATTTGCTATTTCGGGACGGGACATATCTTCATACTTTTTTACGTATTCCCACAGACAATCCGTTAGCTTATATATCATTTACAGGAGATCAGTTTATACGATACTATTTCCCTGATTTTTTATGGGGGTATAGCCTTTGTTGCGGCATGTTTGCGATTATCATGCCACAACAATACAGACATGTCATAATGATTGTACTGATAGTCAGTGTACTTGGATGTGGCTGGGAATTACTGCAATACAGTAATATTGTTAGAGGTACAGGGGATATCATGGACTGTATACTGTATATAACAGCTGCTTGCTTAGCTGGTTGTATAAATATTTTTAAAGGAAGAGATGGAAAATGAAAAAATGTATTACTTTATTGCTGACCTTAGCTTTGATCAGCTCATTTGGGCTGTTTGCCATTGGCAGCGGTGAATCGGACGAAAACAAAACGCAAGATTCCGGGACGGTTGAAAATACTTCATCAACGGGGAAAACACAAACACCCGGAAAAGCGGATTCTGCTGATAATGCTTCTATCGGTGATTACGTATTGGAAATTAAAAGCTGTCGTCTTGCTAAAGACTATGAAAAAGCTCCTGTTGTCATCATTACTTACGGTTTTACTAATAATGGAGATGATGCTGCCAGTTTTGACTTGACATTTAACGATGAAGCATTTCAAAACGGAGTCGGATTAAATAAAGCTTATATATTAGCTGACAGTGCTAACTACAATGACGATAATCAAAGCAAAAAAATCCAAAAGGGCTCCAGTTTAGACATTGAAGTGGCATATAAACTTAACGATACTTCTACCGATGTCGTTGTAGAGGTTGCTCAACTATTCAGCTGGGACAACACCAAGATCAGCAAAACTTTCATCATTTCAGAATAAACGATAACAGGAAACAGCCCGAAGCAGTTTGCTTCGGGCTGTTTCCTGTTATCTATCGTATTATAAAACTTTCGCTAAAAATTCTTGCAGACGTGGATGTTCAGGGTGCTCAAAAAACGCGCTCGGCGTTTTCTCCTCTAAAATATTTCCCTGATCCATAAACAAAACCTTGGTTGCCACTTCTCTGGCAAATCCCATTTCGTGAGTGACAACCACCATTG
>JAQXIB010000273.1 GCA_029007575.1 Clostridiales bacterium
GCTACCGGATTGGTCGAGATCACTGCCGATACTTTGCAAATTCTGGGAAAATGCAAAAACAATCTGCCTTTTGAGATAGCAACCTCTATTCACACTTCCGAGGATGTGCGATTAAAATATCGCTTCCTGGATCTGCGCAACCCGAAGGTACATCAAAATATTGTGCTTCGTTCGAATGTTATCTCCTTTTTGAGGAATAAAATGACAGAGCTTGGCTTTATGGAAATTCAGACGCCGATTTTGTCTTCTTCTTCACCCGAGGGCGCGCGGGATTATTTGATTCCGAGCCGCAAACATAAAGGAAAATTTTACGCATTACCGCAGGCTCCTCAGATTTTTAAACAATTATTGATGGTGTCCGGATTTGATCGATATTTTCAGATTGCACCCTGCTTTCGGGATGAGGATGCCAGAGCGGATCGCTCCCCGGGAGAATTCTATCAGCTTGACTTCGAAATGGCTTTTGCAACGCAGGAGGATGTTTTTGCGGTGGCTGAAGAAGTGTTGTACGAAACTTTCAGCAAATTCAGCAATAAGGAAGTGTCCAAGCCTCCGTTCCGCCGTATTACTTTTGCGGAAAGTATGTTGACCTATGGCACCGATAAGCCGGATTTGCGCAATCCGCTGCTGATCAAGGACGCAAGCGACTTGTTTGAGGAAACCGATTTTGCTCCTTTTCGTAAGAAAACAGTCCGCACGATCAATGTCCCGAATGCCGCCGGACAGTCAAAAACATGGTTTAAACGAATGGAAGAATATGCGCTTTCAATCGGCATGAAGGGCTTAGGATATGTGAAAGTCAATGATGATATGAGCTTTGACGGACCGATCGACAAGTTCCTAAAAGACGGAGATCGTGAAGAACTACTCCGCCGCAATGACGCCAAAGCAGGAGACGTTATTTACTTTATTGCCGATAACAAGGATATTGCGCCGAAGCTGGCGGGACAAATTCGGACAGAGGTGGCTGACAGACTGGATTTGATTGATAAGAGCCGCTTTGAAATGTGCTTTATCGTGGATTTTCCGATGTATGAACATGACGAGGACACCGGCGCAACGGTGTTCACCCATAATCCTTTCTCTATGCCGCAGGGCGGATTGGATAGTTTGCTGAATAAAGAGCCGACTGAAATATTGGCATATCAGTATGATATTGTTTGCAACGGCGTGGAACTGTCTTCGGGCGCAGTTCGCAATCATGATCTGGATATTATGGTGAAGGCATTTGAGATCGCGGGGTATCCGAAAGAGCAGCTGCAGGAAAAATTCCCGGCGTTTTATAATGCTTTTCAATACGGCGCTCCGCCGCATGCCGGTATGGCTCCCGGTGTAGACCGGATGCTGATGTTGTTAACCGAGGAGGAGAATATTCGTGAAGTCATTGCTTTCCCGATGAATTCCAATGCCCAGGATTTGATGATGGGTGCGCCGGGAGAAGTGACCGAACAGCAATTGCGTGAAGTACACATTAAGCTGCGATAAGCTGACATCATAGATATTTACCGATTAAATTTCAGAAAGGTGGGATTGGGGTATTGCTGTATTGCTTTTTCGGCGGTTGCCGAGCATATTTACAGCATGCCCTTTTTATATGGTAACAAAACAAGATGTGGAGAATATAGCGTTGCTTTCCAAGCTGCATGTTCCGGAAGAGGAGCTGGAGGCTTTAACGGTGGATATGCAAAGCATTATTGATTTTGCAGATACGATCAACAACGCTTCTGCGCAGGAAGAGGAATTTGATAACATCAATAATCTTTCTAATGCTTTTCGGGAAGATGTTGTTGTTACATCTTATCCCAGTGAGGAAATTTTAAAAAATGCGCCGGAGCAGGCGGAGGAGCATTTTTTAGTCAGGAAAAGAGGTTAAGCAATGGGGACGATCAGTAAATTACACAAGCTGCTGGCAGATAAACAAATCTCCTGTCGGGAATTGACCGAAAAATATTTGACGGAGATTGAGAAAGCGAACGGCGCGCTGAATGCTTATGTCAATGTGACTGCCGATAAGGCTTTGGAAACCGCCGGGCTTGTAGATCAAAAAATCGCATCGGGAGAGGATTTGCAGCCGTTAGAAGGCATTCCGATGACCTTGAAAGACAATATTTCGACCAAGGATATCGAAACCACATGCTGCTCTAAAATCCTGAAAGGATATAAACCGATTTACGATGCGACCGTGTGGGAAATTTTGCAAAAGCAAAATGCGGTGTTGTTGGGAAAAACCAATATGGATGAATTCGCAATGGGCTCCTCCTGCGAGACCTCCTGTTTCGGAGGCGCGACCAATCCGCATAATATCAAGCATTGCGCAGGCGGTAGCTCAGGCGGCGTCGCTTCGGCGGTCGGCGGAAATATCGCCGCATACGGATTGGGCTCAGATACCGGCGGATCGATTCGCCAGCCTGCCAGCTTCTGCGGCATTGTGGGGTTAAAGCCGACATACGGTACGGTGTCCCGATATGGCTTGATTGCTTATGCAAGCAGTTTGGATCAGATCGGTCCGATCACCACCTCGGTGGAGGATGCCGCATTGGTCTACGATGCGATTGCGCAGTATGATGAAAAGGACAGCACTTCACAAGGAAAAAAACAGTCTGCTTTTAATGCTTTAAACAACAGCATCAAGGGAATGAAGATCGGAATTGCCAGAGAATATCTGGATGGCGTTCGCGAGGATGTTAAGCAGGCGGTATTGGACGCAGCAAAGGTATATGAAGACATGGGTGCCCAAATCGTTTATTTCGATCTTCCTGCACTGAAGTTTGCACTTCCGGTTTATTATATTATTGCCTGTGCAGAAGCGTCATCGAACCTTGGCCGATATGACGGTATCCGATACGGATATAAAACAGAGCATTATGAGAGCATTCATGAAATGATTTGCAAAACCAGAAGCGAGGGCTTTGGCGCAGAAGTGAAACGCCGTATTTTATTGGGTACTTATGTGCTGTCCTCCGGATATTATGACGCCTATTATAAAAAAGCACAGATTCTGCGCGGTACGATCGTAAAAGCGTTTGACAACGCTTTTACCGTCTGCGACGCGATATTGGCGCCTACGGTACCGATGACTGCTTTTGAAATGGGACACGCGATATCCGATCCGATCGAAACTTATCAAACGGATATTTGTACGGTTCCGATCAATATTGCGGGACTGCCGGCGGTTTCGGTTCCGTGCGGTTTCAACAGCAAAGGAA
>JAQXIB010000274.1 GCA_029007575.1 Clostridiales bacterium
GAAAGCTTTAATCGATTTCCGAGGATGAATTGTGTCAGAAAAGGCAGACGACGCCGCTGGGCTGACGCCCAGCAAGGAGGATAACGCTTTCTGGCGCAATTCAGACCGGAAAGAATGAAAGTGTTTAATTAGATTTTAGTATAAAGTGAATCTGGAGCAATGCGTTTCGATCGCGAGCGGATTGGGAGCGATATATACACCGTTATGATGCTATGGTATAGAAAAAGCGTACGCAAATGAAAAATTTGCATACGCTTTTTCTTATATTTCAATGTAATTCCCGAGATATTTAAATTGCAGCAGCTCGGCAGCAAGATCATTCAACAAGGCGGAAACATTTTCGTCTTTTAAGTTTCCGGTAAAGTCCAGATAAAACATAATATCGAAATTCTTGTTTCCGATCGGCTTGGATTCTATTTTTTGCATATTGATTCCGTAAACCGAAAATTTAGTCAGCATACGGTATAAAGAACCTACCGTGTGGGGCAGGGAAAAGGAGATCGAAACAATATTGTCCTCCGCGGAATGTTGCGGTGTTTTGGAGATACAGATAAAACGGGTATAGTTTTCATCAATATTTGCGATGCGGTCGGAAAGAATTTGCAAGCCGTGAATCTGCGCGCCCAGATCGGAGCAAATCGCCGCAAAATGTTCTTTGGGATCGGACTGCGCTACATATTCGGCGGCGGCAGCAGTGTTGGAATAAGAGTGTGTTGTCAGGTTGTGCTGATGAATAAACGCGCTGCATTGCTGGATGCCTTGCTCATGGGAAAAAACTCCCTGAATATCAGTAATCTCGGTACCGGGCAGAGCCGCAAGACAATGCTTGACTCTGATTTTGATCCGCCGTGCAATATAAATATTGTATTTTTTTAACAGCTCATAAACTTCAACTACGGAACCGGCGTTTGAATTTTCAATCGGCAGGATACCATAATCCGCTTCTCCGTTAATGACGGCTTGAAACACTTCTTCAAAATGACGGTAGAAATGAATGCGGTCCTCTTGGAAAAGAGTCCGCGCCGCAATGTGGGAATAAGCCCCCGGAACACCTTGACACGCAACCTTTGCAGCGGTGTCAGGTGAGAAAGGCGAGGAATGTTCCAAAAAAGGATTCCCAGACTGTATCAATTTTTTCTGGCTGCATTTGCTGATATCCATGATATTGGTGAAAAGCACTTTTTCTCCCGAAGCATATTCGGGATCGGCGCGCTCGATTACCTGACGAATGACTTCATCTTCGCGGTTGGTATGTAATACCGGCAATTGATGTTGTTTCTTGTAGGCGGCAACCGATTTGACCACATCCATCCGTTGCTCAAACAAATCTTGAATTTGAATATCAATTTTATCAATCTGTTCTCTTAATTCTTTGAGATCCATCTGCCTGATTCCTTTCTTTTGAAAAGAAACAGGAGCCTTCCGGCTCCTGAGAGCGTGTCGACAAAGTCGACAACGCTCTCGAAGGACAAACGCAATCACTGCGGCAAAGCCTTGTTCTGCGTTTTTCCCCCGATACCCCCTTTTCGACGAAAAACAGCTCCGCAAACGGCTTTGCCGTTGCTCACCGCTGCTTTTCTTTTCAAAGAGTCACTGCGACGGCACATGTCCGCCGCAGTGACAAATTTTAAAATTTTTAGTTTTTCGACAGCCTGACATGAGCGGTTTGGGTCATGCGGAAATTATTTTTTTAACAGGCTCTCGCCGGTCATCTCGACAGGCTGCTCCAATCCGAGAATATCCAACATGGTCGGTGCCAAGTCAGCAAGCTTTCCGTGTTCTTTTAAAGAGGCATCGACGTTTACCAAAATCAATGGTACTAAATTGGTCGTATGCGCCGTAAACGGAGAACCGTCCGGCTCATACATCTGATCCGCATTGCCATGATCAGCAGTAATCAGGGCGGCGCCGCCTTGGGCGAGAATTGCTTCAACTGTTCTGCCAAGACAGGTGTCTACCGCTTCCACTGCGGCTTTGGCGGCGTCAAACACGCCGGTATGTCCGACCATGTCGCAGTTTGCGTAATTGAGGATGATAACGTCATATTTTCCCGAATTGATGCGGGACACGACCTCGTCGGTTACTTCATATGCGCTCATTTCGGGTTTTAAATCGTAAGTAGCAACCTTGGGAGAATTGATCAATGCGCGGTCTTCTCCCGGAAAACTGGCTTCTACGCCTCCGTTAAAGAAGAAAGTAACGTGTGCGTATTTTTCGGTTTCCGCAATACGCAGCTGCGTCAATCCCTTGTCGCTGATATATTGCCCGAACGTGTTGGTCAATGATTGCGGCTTAAAAGCAATATCTACATTCGGCATCGTTGCGTCATACTGCGTCATACATACGAAATAGACCGGTATTCTGCCGTTTCTTCTGGTAAACCCGCTAAAATCATCGTCCACAAGGGTACGGGTGATTTCTCTTGCGCGGTCGGGACGGAAGTTAAAGAAAACCACGCTGTCGTTGGTTTTGATCGTTGCTCCCTTTGTACAAACGGTGGGAACAATAAATTCATCGGTAACACCCTGCGCATAGGAATTTTCGGCAGCCGCTACCGGATCAGCGCATTGCTCGCCTTCTCCATACACCATAGCGGCATATGCTTTCTCGACACGATCCCAACGATTATCGCGATCCATTGCGTAGTATCTGCCGATTACAGTGGCAATTTTGCCGACGCCGATTTCCTCCAGTTTTGCCTGGCAATCAGCAAGAAAATCTTTACCGGAGGTAGGAGGAACATCACGTCCATCCATAAAAGCATGAATATACACTTCGTTTAAACCGTTTTCCCGTGCCATTTCCACCAATCCGTAGAGATGTGCGTTATGGCTGTGTACGCCGCCGTCGGACAGCAATCCCATCAAATGCAGGGCAGAATGATTCTTTTTGCAGTTTTCAATGGCTGCTTTTAAAGCGGGATTGGAGAAAAAATCACCGTCTTTGATTGATTTGGTGATTCTGGTCAGCTCCTGATAAACGATTCGACCTGCGCCGATGTTGGTATGACCTACCTCGGAATTGCCCATCTGACCGTCAGGTAAACCGACATCCATGCCGGAGGCACCGATCAAGGTGTGCGGATATTTCGCGAACAGTGCATCGATATTAGGCGTGTTTGCTGCCTTGATGGCATTGCCGTATTCATTGGGATTATATCCGAATCCGTCGAGTATAATTAAAGCCAAGGTTTTTTTCATAAAATAGCCAGCCTTTCTGTAAAATCATCGGATAGTAATTCGGCTATATGCTTCCAAAGCAGCATATAGCCGGTGTCATTGTATCAAACGTCAGCAGTGATTATTTGCTTGCTGCATTCACGATGACCGAGAAGTCGGGAGCTTTCAGGGAAGCACCGCCGATCAATCCGCCGTCCACATCAGGCTGAGCAAGTAATTCTTCCGCATTTTTTGCATTCATGGAACCGCCGTATTGAATGGTCATTGCATCGGCAGCATCTTGATCGTAGATCTTTGCAACGGTGTGGCGGATGACGCTGCAAACTTCGTTTGCCTGCTCCGCGGTAGCGGTTTTTCCGGTTCCGATAGCCCATACCGGCTCATAAGCGATGATCACTTTGGCAAGATCTGCTTTATCAACGCCGTTGAGAGCAATTTTTGTCTGCATTGCAACGAGTTCTTCGGTGATACCGAGTTCACGGTCTTCCAGCATTTCACCGACACAGAGAATTACGTTCAGACCGGCTTCCAAAGCGGCAATGGTACGTTTGTTAACGGTAATATCGGTTTCACCGAAATATTGTCTTCTTTCACTGTGGCCGATGACAACGTATTCCACGCCCATTTCCACCAGCATATCCGCAGAAATCTCGCCGGTAAACGCGCCGGATTTTTCAAAATGGCAGTTTTGAGCGCCGACCTTAATATTGCTTCCTTTTGCCGCCTCAAGAACAGTTTCCAGATTGGTGAAAGGAACGCATACGACCACGCCGCAGTCAGCATCTTTTACCAGAGGTTTCAGTTCTTCGACCAAAGCCTTTGCTTCGGGACGGGTTTTATTCATTTTCCAGTTTCCTGCAATGACAGCAGCACGCAATTTCTTGTTCATCTTTTATCATCCTTTTTTCGATTGATTTTTATAGTAGATTATCGGTTATCCTTTTCGGAACATGGAAATTTGTCCGTCACTTGATGAAAAAGCAACGGACAAATAAAAACCAATTATTTATCGTTTAATGCGGCAATACCCGGCAGTTCCAGACCTTCCAAAAATTCCAGAGAAGCGCCGCCGCCGGTAGAAATGTGCGTCATTTTATCGGCAAAGCCTAATTTTTCGATTGCAGCAGCAGAATCACCGCCGCCGATGATGGAGATTGCACCGGATTCAGC
>JAQXIB010000275.1 GCA_029007575.1 Clostridiales bacterium
TCGGAAAAACGCATTGCAGATGGGGAATGAAGGGCTTCAGAGATGTTGTGCAGCATGGAATGGGGTATTCCTATCTGAATGCGGGAGCAGTCAGAAAAATTTTGATCAAATGCATGAAGCATCAATATTCCAACGGATTTGCAGTGCGTTCTTTTCCGGCGATCCATTCGGATTCCGCCATGGAGTACAATGACAGTTCGACCTGGCTTGTTTATACGGTGACAGAATATCTGAAAGAAAGCGGAGATTTTGCTTTTTTGGAAGAGCAAATTCCTTTTTTAGATCAAGGAGCTTCTACGGTGCTGGAGCGGCTTGACTTAATTGTAACCTCTGTATATCGCGACAGAGGAGAGCGCGGCTTGGTCAGAATGCGGGGAGGAGATTGGAACGATTCTTTGACGCAGGTCGGTACGAAAGGACGCGGCGAAAGTGTATGGCTGTCGATGTTTCTTGCTAAGGCACTGCTGATCATGTCGGAACTTTTCTCTTTTCTGAATCGGGATCATTCCCGCTATGACGAAATGTATCAGAAACTGAAAAAGGCGATCAATGATAATGCATGGGATGGCGAATGGTATCTTTGCGCAATTAATGATGTTGATGAAAAAATCGGATCCAAAGAAAGTGAACAGGCAAAAATATTTTTGAACATGCAGTCATGGGCATTGATTTCGGAGGTTGCCGGCTGTGAGAAAATAGATCTTATGATCCGTTCGGTAGATAAATATTTAAAAACCGAGTACGGCTATCTTTTGAATTATCCTGCCTATACCAAGCTTGACGAAAACATCGGCAGACTCAGTGCCATAGAACCGGGAACGCTGGAAAACGCCACATCTTATACCCACGGAAACGCTTTTTACATTTACGGCTTGCTGTGCTGCGGCAGGGGAGATGCGGCATATGATCTGTTAAAGAAAATTAATCCGCAGAATAAATATTTGGAAAATCTGCCGATCGTGCCGTATGTATATGCTAATTGCTACTATGGACCCGATTATGTCAAATGCCCCGGGAAGATGGAGCATAGCTGGATTACCGGCTCGGTAAACTGGCTGACGCAAGATATCCTTGATTTTATGCTTGGAGTCAGAAGAACATATATGGGATTAAGGATTCATCCGGTGCTGCCTGCCGTATTTGGCGAAGTGTCGGTTCATCGAAGATATCGGGGATGTGAATATGAAATTCATATTCATCATCAGGGAGATTGTGTCAAGCGTATCACGGTGAATGGCGCGGAGCATCCGGTAAAAGAAGTATTGCCTTGTTTGCGCGGAAAAACCATGGATGTAGAAGTGTATATGGCATAAATCATATTGCGCGCGGTTAGGCGTGTCTTTTAAATATTTTTCGTATGTTGTGTTCCGAATCAGCAGGATAATTGAAAAATAAACGAGGTAATCATAAAAATATGAAAGAACAATCGAGACCGATCAATACCGGATGGCACTTTACGTTTGCTCCTCACAGCGAATATATGAAATCATATGCCGATCGGGAACTGTCCACGGTACAAGCGTTAGAGAACAGTTTTCCGTCGCATTATCCGGCAGCTGTGCCGGGAAACTTTGAATTGGATTTGGAGAAAAACGGTATTATTGATTTTGATCCGTTTTATGCCGAAAATATTTATCGTCTGCACCAATATGAAAATATGCATGCATGGTATTATTGCTGTTTTGCGGCTGAATATGAGCAGCACCAGATCCAGGAATTGGTGTTTGAGGGCTTGGATACTTATGCTACCGTGTATTTAAACGGACAAGTCATATTAGAAGCAGAGAATATGCTGATCCCGTATCATGTTGACGTGACCGGAAAGCTGGGAAAGAAAAATGAATTGGTGATCCATTTCAGACCCGCTTGCATTGAAGCAAGAAAATATCATTATACGGCGATGGATACCGGTGCGTTTTATAATACGGAGAGTCTGGCAGTGCGCAAGGCACCTCATATGTACGGCTGGGATATTATGCCGCGGGCGGTGTCTTTGGGAATTTGGCGTAATATTTATCTGGTGTATAAACCGGAAACCTATTTTGAAGAATACTTTTTTGATTGCACCGGCATTTCGGAAGAAACGCATACGGCAGCGGCCAGGTTTTTTTATAAAATACATACGAATGAGGATCTGCTGTCAGACGCGAAAGTTCGGATTTCCGGCTTCTGTGGGGATAGCTGCTTTTCGGAAACTCGGGTGACAACGTTCATTGCAGGAGCGATTTATTTAGAAATTCCGAATGCATATTTATGGTGGCCGAAGAATTACGGAAAACCCAATCAGTATCGCTTGAAAGCAGAATTTATCCTCAATGGAGAAACGGTTTGTGAAGCGGAATGGAAATCCGGTTTGCGAATCGTGGAAATCGACCGCAGCAGTGCCGACGGTAAGGATCACGGGTTTTGTATAAAAGTTAACCACACACCGATCTTTGTTATGGGAACAAACTGGGTGCCTTTGGATGTGTTCCATTCCAGGGATCCGCAAAGATTAGAGCAGGCATTGAAGCTGCTGGATGATATCCAATGTAATATGGTACGCTGCTGGGGAGGAAACGTGTATGAAGATCATGATTTCTTTGACGCCTGCGATGAAATGGGTATCATGGTTTGGCAGGATTTTGCGATGGCGTGCGGTCTTTATCCGCAAAACGAGGATTTTTACACTCGCATTCGGCAGGAAGCGGAAATCATTGTGAAACGTCTTCGCCGGCATCCTTCGCTGACTGTTTGGTGCGGCGATAACGAGTGTGATTTGTTTGCGGCAATTTGTTACGGATATACCACGCTTGATCCGAACAGCAATCAGATTACCCGCAGAATATTACCGGAGGTTTTAGCCCAAAATGCTCCGGGACTGCCGTATTTGCCAAGCTCGCCCTATATTATCCAAAAGGGATTGCCGCAATATGCGGAGGATCATTTGTGGGGGCCCAGAAATTATTTTAAGAGCTATTACTATGATCGGTCAAGCTGCTGTTTTGCGAGTGAAATAGGATATCACGGATGTCCGTCCGCAAAGTCAGTGAAAAAATTTATTGACACGGAGCATTTGTGGCCGTATCAGGGAAATACCCAATGGTTTTGTCATGCAACGGCGCCGGTAGCTGATCCGGACGGAAACTTTAATTGCCGAATCGATCTGATGGCAGATCAGGTGAAAGAATTTTTTGGAGTCATTCCGGATCACTTGGAGCGATTTTCATTATTCAGTCAGATCGTGCAGGCAGAGGCGATGAAGCATTTTATTGAGAATTTTCGCGCTGCGAAGTGGGAAAAGACCGGACTGATATGGTGGAACCTGATTGATGGATGGCCGCAGTTTTCGGATGCAGTAGTGGATTATTATTTTGAAAAGAAGCTGGCATTTGATTTTATCAAACGGGCACAGCAGCCTGTTTGTATGATTGCCAAAGAGACGGACGGATGGAATCGTCAATTTGTGATTTGCAACGATACGGTGCAGAAAGTATCCTGCAACTATCAAATTATAGATTTGGTGACCGATCAAGTAGTGAATGCAGGGCAGATTTCTTTGGATAAAGGAGAAAACAGATGTGTTTGGGAGACACGATGTTTTTCCACTGAAAAAACCATCTATTTTATGAAATGGACGATAGATGGCAAAGAATATTTCAATCATTATCTGAGCGGATATCCGACATTTGACCCGGATTGGTATATTGAATTGACGAAAAAAGCAGGAATTTTATCTTATACTAAAATCTAATGAAACACTTTCATTCTTTCCGACCTGAATTGCACCGGAACGTGTTATCCTCCTTGCTGGGCGTTAGCCCAGCGTCGTCGTCTGCCTTTTTCGGTACAATTCATTCTCGAAAATTGATTAAAGCTTTCAATTAGATTTTAGTATTAAAAACCAAGAGGAGCTTTGCTCTGCGGCAGCAGACAAAGCACCTCTTGGTTTTTTCATCAATCATTCTTCTGCCCAGGATTTGGCACGTTCTACTGCTTTGTGCCATCCTGACAGCAGTTTGTTGCGTTCTTCCTCGCGCATACGAGGGTAGTAAGTCTTTTCGGTTTTGCCTGATGCCGGAAGCATATGCTTGTTTTTCCAAAAGCCGGTCGATAAGCCGGCGAGATAAGCTGCTCCCAAGGCGGTCGTTTCCTTTAGCAACGGGCGGTAAATCGGTTTGTTTAAGATGTCAGCTTGAAATTGCATTAAAAAGTCATTCTCACTTGCGCCACCGTCTACCTTTAATTGCTTCGGATCGATCCCGGTATCCGAAACGATGGCATCGAGCAGATCTTTGGACTGATAGGCAATCGCTTCCAATGCGGCACGGATCATGTGAGCGCGGTTGGTGCCGCGGGTAATCCCGATCATCATGCCGCGGGCAAACATATCCCAGTGCGGCGCACCCAGTCCGGTAAATGCGGGAACGAGATAAACCCCTCCGTTGTCAGGCACTTTGGTTGCATAATATTGTGTATCGCGGGATTCGTCTATCAGGCGCATTTCATCCCGCAACCATTGTACGACTGCACCTGCTGTAAATACGCTGCCTTCAATTGCATATTGTGTCGGCTCTCCGGATAGAGAGGCAGCTATGGTCGTCAGCATACCGGAACGGCTGAAGCAAGGTGCTTCACCGGTGTTCATTAACAGGAAGCATCCGGTGCCGTAGGTGTTTTTTGTATCTCCTTTGGCAAAGCATTTTTGCCCGAATAATGCTGCTTGCTGGTCACCGGCAACGCCTGCAATCGGTACGTCGCAGCCGTTAATATTTGCCATGCCGTATATTTCTCCGGAACTTTTTACTTCGGGAAGCATACACCGAGGAATATCCAGCGCCTTTAGAATATGATCATCCCATTGCAGCGTATGTAGGTTAAACATCATTGTGCGGGAAGCGTTGGTATAATCGGTTGCAAATATTTTTCCGCCCGACAGTTTCCACATCAGCCACGTATCCACCGTGCCGAACAGTAAATCTCCGTTTTCCGCGCGGGCATGTGCCCCCTCCACATGATCAAGGATCCATTTAATTTTAGTAGCGCTGAAATATGCGTCAATAATCAGTCCGGTATTCTCTTTTATGTAGTCTTTCAGCCCTGCCTTAATCAATTCTTCACAGATGGAGGCAGTGCGGCGGCACTGCCACACGATCGCATTATGGATCGGCTTGCCGGTATGCCTGTCCCAGATGATTGTGGT
>JAQXIB010000276.1 GCA_029007575.1 Clostridiales bacterium
TCGATGAGATGATTACCTTTAATGGCCGCGGATTTACACTCATCTTATTTCGCGAGAAGAAAAGCTAATATTTTCACTTACTTTCCCGCGAATTAAGGTGCAGGGAATTATTCCCTGCAAAGCACCTCGAACGGTTGCCGCAATAAGCGGCAACGCGGCGGCATATTTGCCGCGAGTGAAGAGGTGTCCGTCCTGAACAATCCGGTGGATTGTTCAGGACAAGATGTCCTTGTATGTCCTTTTCTTTTCATGTTATCTTGAAACCGGAACAAACGGCGGAGCATATTCCGCCGCAATCCGTTTCTATGATACGAAAGGACTGATGCTATATGGCTACGCCAAAAAAACCGACACCCCAAAATTCTGCCCCCTCTGCGGACACCGTCCGCATCCTGGCCGCGCTCAAATCCTATCGCGCTTACAAGCAGGAGATCGACCGCAGCTTCTTAATCAACGAGGACTGGTTCCGTTCCCGCCATTGGAAGTATATCAAGGGCGGCACCAAACCGATCGGCCACGAGCCTACCACCCCCTTTATCCTCAATGCCGTCTGTAAAAAGATTGCTTACGAATTGTAAAACTATCCCGAGCCCCTCTTTCTCGAACGGGATAAAAACGACCGCGAAGAAGCAGTCAAGCTCTCCAAAATTGTGCCGCTTGTGTTGGAAAAAAATGACTTCGAAAAGGTCTACTCCGACGTTTGGTGGCAGAAAATCAAACAGGGCACCGGCATTTATTACGTCGGCTGGGATCCCGAAAAAGACGGCATCGGCGACATCGTCATCCGAAAGGTCGATCTGCTCAGCTTCTACGCACAGCCCTATATTGACGACATCCAAAAATCCCAATACGTCTTTGTACTCAGCATCGTCGATACCGAAACCCTCCGAAAACAATATCCCGGCAAAAAAATTATCAGCGACGCCAATCTCGATCTCCTCGAAGCCTATCCCGGCAGTTGTCCGCCCGGAGAAGCGGAAGGGAAGTCCTGTTTGATCGACTGCTACGAAAAATGTCGGGTCGGCGGAAAAGATGTCATCCATCTTTCCAAGCTGGTAGGTGAGACCCTGCTGTATTCCACCAAAACCGACAAAAAGCTCAAAGACACCGGACTGTATCAGCACGGGCTTTATCCCTTTGTCATCGACCCCTTTATCCCCAACGAGAACAGCCTCTACGGAATGGGCATGATCGAGATAGCCCGTCCGACTCAGGAATACATTGACCGGCTGGATTACTTGATCGAGGCAAACTGCCTGCTCTCGGGCAGACAGCGCTGGCTGGTCAAGCGCTCGGGCGGCGTCCGTCCGCAGGACCTCGCCGATCTCTCCCGCGACATCATCGAATGTGATTCCTCGGTGGACGACAACGCCGTTCGCCCGATCCAAGCCGCTGCCATCCCCTCCCACATCATCGAACACCGCCAAAACAAAATCGAGGAGCTCAAAGAAGTCATCGGCAACCGCGATTTCTCTCAGGGCGGCACCACCGGCAACGTCACCGCCTACAAGTCGATTTCTGCCTTACAGGAGGCGGGCAGCAAGCTATCCCGTGACACCCTCAAATCCTCTTACCGCAGCTTCAAGGACGTGGTCAATCTCTGCGTCGAGCTGATTCGGGAATTCTACGACGAGGAACGCTCCTTCCGGATCATCGGCCCCGACAACACGGTCGAATACACCACCTTATCCAACGCGCGGCTCAAGCCGGTTGCCTCCCAGACTCCCTCCGGCGAAACGGTATACCGCAAAGCCATTTTTGACATCAAGATCATCTCCCAACGCAAAAACGCCTTCAACACCGAAGCCCACAACGCCCTGATCACCAGCTTATTCGAGGCAGGCGCCTTTACGCCTCAAAACGCGCAGAGCGCTATCGTGGCGATCGAGGCGATGATGCTGGAGAACAAGGACAGCATCATCAAATCCCTGCAAAGCTTAGCTAATACTAAAATCTAATGAAAGATTTCAATTAGATTTTAGTATTAGCAGCAAGGATAACAAACAGCGCGTCAACGGTACTCGCAAAGTATCGCTGACGCGCTTCTATCTTTTACAAATAATCTCTCATTTTTACCGCCAAATCCTCTTCCATCCGGATCAGCTTTTTGGCAATATCCTTGGACTCCTCATCGGCGGCGGCGTATTGATTCAAATACCGACTCAGGGACTTTACCCCCATATTACAGCCGTCGGTAATCAGGTCGGCGATCACGTGATCCGACTGCTCCATCGCCATTTTCATGTTCGTTTTCATCCAAGACATCCCTTTGGCAACCGGATGCGGCTCTTTTCCCTCGTCATGATAGTCATTCAGTCGTTCATGCGTTTGGTCGCCCAGCTTTTCATGCTCCCGTTTGGACTTGGACAGCACCTCCCTCAAACCTTTTTCTTCGGCTTTCGGGAGTAGCTCGTCGATCGCCTGCACCCCCATCTTGATCCCTGCGTTACATTCTCTGAGTAGTTTTACGGTATCTTGCTCTATCACTGTTATGATCCATCCTTTCTGAACTTTTATGGTTACTGTTCCCTTGATCGGCAATTTTATCCTCTTTCTGCCGAATTTATCGGAATCAACAACCTTTTCTCAAAAAGGCTCAATCACAATAAATACAACTTTGGTTTTTCCCCTGGTTTTTGGCGGTATACAAAGCTTTATCCGCTTTGCGATACAGTGCATCAAAGCATCTTCCCTGCGCCGGTGCCAAAGCAATCCCGATACTGCAGGACAAAAGAACAGGCTGCTCCCGACCCGTTTCGATCTCCTGCATCACTTGAACAATTCTTTTCCCTTTTTCACAGGCAAATTCCCGGCTCGGTATATTGGACAGAAATACCGCAAACTCATCCCCGCCGATTCGCCCGATGATGTCGCTCGTACGGAACTGCGCCGACAATTTAGCCGCCACCTTGGTCAGCACTTCATCCCCTTTAAAATGCCCTTGTTCGTCATTGATCTGTTTGAAATTGTCCAAATCCATGACGATCAGCGCGGCAGCAGCTTCCGGATGCCTTTTCAGTTCTTCCTCAATCAGCTCGCGTGTTGTTTCTTTATTGTACAATCCTGTCAGCAGATCCCGCTCCGCCCGGTTTGTCAATTCCTGCGAAATTTTCTTTTCTCGGTCTATATCAACTATAACGCCGATCATTCTGACCGGATCTCCCGCGTTGTCACGAAGCACGGTGATCCGCACCCGACACCAAAGATAGACGTCGTCCCGACGGGATATCCGACACTCTTGCTCAAAATAGGATTTTTTCTCTGACGCCATCTTTTTCAAATGCTCAAAAATGATCCGATCCTCCGGATGAACGGGAGCGGTTACCCGAAGATTATTTTTGATCTTTCCGGTAATCGGACTGTAACCGAATTTTTTCTCCCAATTTGGCGAAACCGTCAGATTATCTTCAGTCATGTTCCATTCAAAGATAATATCATTTGTCTGGTTCATTATAATGTTATGCCGTTCTAAGCTCATGCTCAGATATTCCAACGTCTTTTTGTTTGCGGTATTATCCAGCAAGATAGAATAAAAATAGTCTCCCTCGTCATTTCTGACAAGCTGGCTTTGCTCCAACATCCACACCAAGGACCCATCTTTACAAACCATCCGATATTCCAAAACGATTTTTCGGTTTTCCCCGCACTGCGACTCTATCATCTGCTTCACGGTACTTCGGTCAGGCGGATATACCATCTCGATGAACCGATTTTGAAACCGGGAGGCAATTTCTTCGGTACTGTATCCGAGCATTTCGGAAAATCCGTCATTGCTCTGCAATATGGTATACCAGTCATCATTTTTACATTTTATTACACCGCCCGGAAACGTATCGGTAACCACCTTAAAGTCACGGTTTCGCGCTTCCTGTTCTTGACTGCGTTGATACAAGGTTCCCGGCACCGACCAATGTATCTGGCACAGGCGAATCCCGTTTTCGGTGATTTTACAGATCGCGGTCATTTTGGTTTTCAGCTCGCGATATTGTCCCATAAATTCCCGCAGAAACGACAGCGACCCTATTACCGAATATACCGTATCAGACACCGTCATGATCTGATAATCGGACGATATCAATCTATCTGTTTCATATGTACACTGTTGATATAACAACGCTTTTTCAACCTCTTGCAGCCCGCAATAAAATCCTTTTTCACCAATCCCGATCCACACTATATTCGAATCCAACAGCGGCAACACCTGTTGATAATCTTTTTTTATCGCCAATTGATCTACCAGATCTTGAATAAAACACAATATTTCCTGATGCGGAGCCATTTTACTGCACCTCCGGACAAATTCCCACACACTTTTTTCAGACCAATCATCTGCCTTATCATGCTTATTTTTCAATATCAGTTTATCATAAATAACTGTTCTTTTCAATCATATTTTGTCGAAAACACGAGATTTACTCTTTAATCAAATGCGGCAAGAAGAAAGATTCCTTCCGCAAACTTGTCCTTGTTTTTCCCTTTTCTACTGTGGTATGGTAAAACCGAGAAAACAACGACAGAAAGGAATCGTGATCTCGATGAATGCAAACATTGACTGGCAAGGTTTAAAGTCAGAATACATAAAAGGCTCCCTGACGCTGACCGCGCTTGCCGAAAAATACGATCTAAGCTATTCCGTTTTAGTCCGCCGCGCCGGCATGGAGCGATGGCGGGAGGCTCGTCAAAAATTTCGGAATCCCGAGCGTGTCCGAAAGGATTACTCGGTCGGGGATATCGCTGATCAGCTCAACCGCAAGCTACGGCAATGGGTGGAAGATCCGGATTCGGTCAACATCGCCGACATTGACAAAGCTGCCGGCGTTTTGAAAAAGTTACAGGACATGAAACGCTCCGACGAAGACGAAACTCCAGTCATCTACCTTTCCCATCAGATCCCCCGCCACGAAGGGGATAATCCCCTTCACCCTAATTCGCGCACCGAGTCGATTGGATGATTACCTTTAATGCCCGCGGATTTACACTGTACTCAATTGGGTAAATTGCTTTTAAACAGAAAAGGTAAAAAGAGATGACAGTACACCAAGAATGCGGTGCATTTTTGGTGTACAAAATCCCCTGCATAGAACTGAAAACAGAAAGGAATGCTTTTAT
>JAQXIB010000277.1 GCA_029007575.1 Clostridiales bacterium
ATTACTATATCGGTACATTCTTATCCACTCCAAGTGCAAGCTTTTTGATGCATTTTGCTGTTTTCCCTTGCACTTATTATACCATAAAATCTGCTCAAAGTCAGTATTTATGCGGCTCCATAATTTGTTCAGTGTACATTAGATACGGTTGGTCGAAATAAAAAAGTGATAGCGGAATACATAAGAAATCAGTTAGAAGAAGATTAGGCGGCAGACCAAATTAGTATAAAAGAATATATTGACCCGTTTACGGGTAACAAGAAACAGTAGGCAAAAAAGG
Source organism: Clostridiales bacterium (assembly GCA_029007575.1). Classification (GTDB taxonomy): domain Bacteria; phylum Bacillota; class Clostridia; order Oscillospirales; family Ruminococcaceae; genus HGM13222. The sequence goes on from JAQXIB010000277.1 coordinate 281, forward strand.
CAGCCGCACGTGAGCGGCTGCCTGAGATTCTAATGCGGTGCTAAACTTTCAGTGCCCCTTTTAGGGGCTAAGTCAGCATTAACTCCTTATAGGGGTGGAGCAAACCACCGGTTGAACCGGTGGTTTTAATTGATTATTTTACTGACTGTGAATACGAAATAATTGTTTTTTTAGTCTGTTACAATCCCTTGTTTTGCTATTATCTATTTCATGTCTACCGAACAACTCACAAACAACGCAAAATACTTAGCCGGCGGTGTTTGCGCTGCAGACATTATTTACCGTTTAGAAAAAATCCAGTTTAATAAATAGGTTGCGACAATGATAATACCAATAACAACAAATACGCCAAGCCAGCCTTCCAGCGCTTTCGGAAGTACAGCCAGCATCGCCTCAAAATCAATTTTCATTCTATTTCACTCCTTCTGAATTTGTTTTGCTCTGCACAATGCATCGTAAGAAAAAACACGCTGAACATACAATTTTTCAGCTCTGTAAATTTCGGAAAGACCATTCAAAACCATTAACCGAATAATTTCAGAATCAAACCTCCGGCAATCACCGAAGCAATTTGTCCGGAAACATTAACACCGGCAGCGTGCATCAAAAGGAAATTCTGCTTGTCCTCTTCCAGTCCCATTTTATGAACCACTCTGGCAGACATCGGAAATGCCGATATTCCCGCCGCGCCGATCATCGGATTGATCTTTTTCTTTGTGAACAAATTAAAGATTTTGGCAATGACAACGCCACCCACGGTATCAAATACAAAAGCGAATAAACCAAGTGCTAAAATCATCAGGGTTTCCAGGCTTAAAAATCGATCTGCCTGCATTTTTGACGCAACGGTGATGCCCAAAAAGAGTGTTACCAGGTTAGCAAGCACCTTCTGCGCCGTTTCAGACAAGCTATTAAGCACGCCGCATTCACGGATCAGATTACCGAACATTAAAAAGCCAATCAAAGAAACACTTTTCGGAGCCACCAATCCCGCCACCATCGTGATAATAATCGGGAACAGGATTTTGGTTGTTTTAGAGACCTGTTTGGTGGAAGGTTCCATCCGGATTCTGCGTTCCTTTTTAGAGGTGATCAATTTGATAACGGGAGGCTGAACAATCGGAACCAGAGCCATATAAGAATAAGCCACCACAATAATAGCACCGATATAGTCAGACTTTAAGAAATTAGCAACAAAGATGGACGTCGGGCCGTCTGCCGCGCCGATAATCGCAATCGATGCCGCATCGTTGAGATTGAATCCCAAAAGCGTAGCCATGCATAGTGTGAAAAAGATACCGAATTGAGCTGCCGCACCGAATATCATCAATTTGGGATTTGTCAGCAACGGAGTAAAGTCAATCATCGCCCCGATACCGACAAACAAAATCAGCGGGAACAGTTCATTGGCAATACCTGCATCAAACAACACGTCGATAATGCCGACTTCTTTGATACCATCCTGAATCTGAGTCACTGCGCCGGACAAAGGCAGATTCACCATAATTGCACCGAACCCGATGGGAAGAAGCAAAGATGGCTCCATATCCTTTTTAATCGCAAGAAAAATTAATACACCGCCGATGATCCACATAACCACCTGCTGCCACTGTATCTGCAGCACTGTTTCAAATAAAGATTCCAAAACAAAACCTCCAGTATATATTTTTTATTTTTACCGTAAAAAAGACTTTTGTTACAGACTGAAACTGTAACAAAAGTCTTGCTTTTTAATACAACAGCGGGCAAAAAGCCGGAATGTCGCTGATTGTCACGAATAATCGTAAGCTACTCCCTTTTATTATTTTTATATTATAAATCAACCGCCAAAATATGTCAATAGAAAAAACAAAAATTACATTTACAAAGTTTCATTCTGATCAAGCAGTTCGAATTCTTAATCATTCCTTAAGAATCCGGATATGTTCTTGACAGTATTATCTGCAAATAATATAATAAAATACAATAATAACAAAAAGCGAGATGAATCTGTTG
>JAQXIB010000278.1 GCA_029007575.1 Clostridiales bacterium
AATGGCATCTAACGCTCTGCGGGTGCTGGGGATCGCCTATCGGGAACTGCCTGATTCGGAGCTTGCCCCCAAAGAAGAAGGATTGATTTTTTTGGGGCTGGTCGGAATGATTGATCCGCCGCGCAGCGAAGCCAAAAAGTCGGTTGCACTCTGCCGAAAAGCCGGCATCAAAACCGTCATGATCACCGGAGATCACAAACTCACCGCAACCGCAATCGCTTCACAGCTCGGCATCTTCCACCAAGGCGACATCGTCGTGACCGGACAGGAGCTAGATCGGATGTCCGACGAGGATTTGACCGATATCATCGGACAAACGACGGTATTTGCTCGTGTCAATCCCAGCCACAAGCTCAAAATCGTCCGCGCTTTCAAGAGATTGGGGCATGTCGTTGCCATGACCGGAGACGGCGTGAATGACGCTCCCGCCGTCAAAGAAGCAGACATCGGCGTTGCCATGGGCAACGGAACCGATGTCACCAAAGAAGCCTCCGACGTCATTTTGCTGGACAGCAATTTTGCCACGTTAGTGACTGCCATCGAAGAAGGCAGGACAATTTACGGCAACATCCGCAAATTTATCCGCTATCTGCTTGCCTGCAATATCGGTGAAGTGTTGACCATGTTTCTGGGCATGCTGATGGGCTTTCCCGTCATACTGCTGCCGATCCACATTCTGCTGATCAATCTGGTTACAGACGGCTTGCCTGCCATTGCACTTGGTTTGGAGCCCAAAGAGGATGGCATCATGGATAAAAAGCCACGCAGTGCCAATGCCGGCATTTTTTCGGATGGATTGCTGTTTAAAATCGTATTTCGCGGGATTCTGATCGGTCTGACCACGTTAGCGGTTTTTTCCACCATCTTTAAAATGTACAGCAATCTGGATATCGCAAGAACTTCTGCGTTTGCCACATTGGTTCTGACGCAACTGATCCACGTGTTCGAATGCAAAAGCGAAGACAAAACCATTTTTTCGGTTCCCTATTTTAACAATTTCAAATTGATTTTTGCCGTCTTGATTTCCTTGCTCATTGTGATTGGCGCCATCTATCTGCCGATCTTACAGCCGATCTTGAAAACGGTCACATTGCCTCATCAATGCATATGGACGATTATACTCTATTCCATGGCGGTGCCGGTGATTAGCGCACTGGAAAAATCCATCTCCAAGCAATGGAAAAATCACAAACTATTGATGCAAACAAAAACGGATTAAATGGTTGCCACCAAACAAAGCCGTCCCGACTTGTACCGAACAAGGAGGACGGCTTTTCTTTTGGCAGATATAATCGAGGAAATCTCAAACTGCTTTTTGTTCTATTTTTCCAATCAAAGACTGCCGGCGGCATAATAACATTTGCCGCCGGCATTACGCATACTATTCGAATATTATAACATGAATAAACTTAATCTAATCCCAATGTGGATCCTTCGTAGTCGGAATTTTCCGGCTGTACTGATTCCTGTGCCTCACGTTTGCTGTCGGCAGGTTTGGAACTCGTTTTCTTAGGCAACGGCGCAGTCAATTTTTTCTTCACCGGCTTTAAGGATTTGATTTCATACACCACGTCCGCGATTTCAGCCACAGCAGGCGAATGGGTAACGATAATCACACATTTGTCTTCCTCCAGAGCAAACCGACGGAAAATGTCCACAATTTCCTCCTGGGTGCCCGGGTCCAAGTTTCCGGTCGGTTCATCCGCTAAAATAATACTGGGATTGTAAGAAATGGCACGTGCAATCGCCACACGCTGCTGTTCTCCTCCCGACAATTTCAGTACGCGTCGGTTGGCTTTTTCTTCGTCTAGTCCTACGCTATCCAATATTTCCAGTGCCTGTTCCCGCCGATTCGCAATCTTTTTTCCGGACACATCCATGGACAGTTCCACATTTTCGACAGCCGTCATATGCGGAAGCAGATTAAAGCTTTGAAAAACGACGCCCACATCTTGACTCCGAAACCGATAGCGGTCAATTTTACTGATGTCCTGCCCCTGAAACAAAATTTTCCCCTCGGTTGTTTTTGCCAACCCCGACAACAGAGAAAGCAAGGTGGTCTTGCCTGCTCCTGATTTACCGACAATCGCATAAACCGTACCCGCCTCAAAGGTAAAGTTCAAATCTTCAAAAACTTTCGTTTTCCCGTTATAAGAATATCCCAGATGTTCTAATTGTAATACACTCATTTTTTTATTTCAGCCACCATACAGCTCAAATGAAACCGGCAGCTTTATCCTTTCTGTTTGATATTTCACTAAGAACGATTTGCCAATATTTTGAGCGGTTCATAACGCAGAATGAATACGACCGCGACACAGCTTGATAAAATAGTTAACAGTATACCGATGCCGAGCAATTGTGCTACTACCGCAAGATCGGTGGCCGCGTTGATCTCGCCGACATAATTGGCGACCTGTCCGCCGAATTGTGCAAACATTCCGCCTTTTCCTCCTCCTTTATCTGCACTGCCGTTCTCGCCCGGAGGCATTCCCTGCATGCCGTCCGGTTTTCCGAAGTTTTCCATTCTTTGCTCGCTTTGCGTTTGCTGTGAATTGATTTGTGCTTCCAGCAGCTTATTCGCAATCGGAGAAGAACACACCGCTCCAACAGTGGCGCCGACAATCATGGAAATAATAGTCACGGTAAACAATTCCGTTACAAATTGAGCCGCGACTTTTCCTTTTTTCATGCCGATGGCTGTCATGACGCCAACTTCATATTTTCTCTCTCGAATATTAAAGATATTCAGTACAATCAGAATCACTGCGCCGATCACCAAAACAACTACTAAAAAATAGGTGGCAAAGGTACTCAGATTTTTCAGCGGTACCAGACTTTGCTCATAGGAAGTCACATCGTTAGAAATTACTTGATAGTTGTCTGACAATCCCATTTTTCGACAATCCGCTTCAAATTTTTCCAAAGCGTCAACATCCTTGAGGTAATAAAGTCCGGTTTCCTGGCTGCGCAGAGCTGTTGTACTCTCTCTGCCGGTGTTCTCATCGGTAGAGGTTGTGGCAACCGATGCCGATTTTTCGGTGACCGCTTTTAAAGTTTCATAGCTAACATAGATTTGATTGGCAGGATCCGTCGAAGTAGAAAAGCCGCCCATTCCTCCGGACATACTTGTTTCGGAAGCGGTTGTTTCATAAATACCGACAACTTTAAAGGCATAGGTTTCTTCCTCTGCATTCGGGTTAGCAAGCGTAATGGTGTCCCCGACCGACAAATCATTATACAGCGCCAATTCATTGTTGATAATACATACCAGTTCCGATGTTCCCTCGTCGAACATGGAACCGTCGGTAATTTTGGATACACCGTCGTTAAAATCATTCATGGCATCGTAAGAACTATATCCGATAATCGTAAAATCTCCCTGCGTTCCCATGCCGCCGAATCCGCCTTTTCCCGGCATAGAAGGTCGATTGTTGTTCGCCGGCTGACTGCCTGAAGAAGCAGAATCGGTATCTGTGCTGTCGGTAGTATCGACCGGCTCCAAATCACCCGATGCATCAATCGAGCTGGAAATCGTATATGTGAACTTGTCTACATATTCTGATTCTGCATACACCTTCATGTCATCAACCGACAGTGATTCTATATTTTTCATCTGTTCCCGAAAATTGGAAGCCGCCCCATTCTCTGCGCCTTTCATCAAAGACTGTCGGTCAAATGAAATCGTTGCAGTGATGCTCAACGATTCTAACCCCTGTTCTTCGGCCTTCTTTGCCGCATTGCGAATGCTCAGCCCGATACAACTGGAAATTGCAATCACCGCAACTATAATACCGATCAAAACATTTCTCCCCTTGGAACGGGTAATACTCTTCCAAGCATTTTTTATGATATACATTTTTGATATCCCATCCTTTTATTGTGATAATCTTATGCTGCTTACTATCCGATTTTCCGGGTGTTGTTTGAAACAAAATGCCGACGACTTGACTTACGCCTGAATTTTCCGTTCAAAAACAGCTTGCGAACCACCAGCAGTAATCCAATCAATCCTCCGGCAATGATAATGCCCACTATCAATAGAAGCACAGAAGAATGGTCATTCCATCCGGATTGCTTTGTGATCCAGGAATCAAACAACCGATCCGTATCTTCAGCAGGTCCGGAATTTTCAGCAAGTGAAAAATTTTTCAGCATTTCAATCTGTGAATCCGTCAATCCCAAATCCGCAAGTTGTTTCAAAGCCGATTCTGTTAATCCCTCCTCACCAGCCATGTTAATGATTTCCAATGCCTCTGAAACGATATCCTCCGAAAAAGACGATTCCGTATCAACATCGGAGGATATGTTGACCGCAGCGGCGGAGAGCGTACAACAACAAAGGATGCTGATTAAGGTGAAGGCTAAAATCAACAGCGTTTTTCCTTTCGCTTTCCGCATCGATTCTTCCTCCTTTTATGAAGATTATTTCATGAAGTCTGTCGTACTTCATTCAGTATCATGATTTTTCGTGTTTTATTATACAAATGCTGTCTGACGTATGTTTGTCAACTGTGTGAAAGCTATGTGAATCTAAAAAAGACATAAAAAGAAGAACAAACGATCCTGTTGTATCATTTGTTCTTCTTTACAAAACAATGGTCTATTTCAAGTAATTGATAATACCGTTGACAATTCCGGATGCTATTTTATCCTGTCCCTCTTCGCTGTTTAATAAGCGAACTTCCTTATCGTTCGAAACAAATGCAGTTTCGATTAACACCGATGGGAAAGTTCTTCCGCGGTTGACCGCGAAGCGATTATTATGCGGACCGCGATTATTGATGCCCGTAGAAGCGGCAATGCCCGCTGATATTTCCCGGGCAAGCGGCATCGAAAACGGCGTGGTATACCATGCTTCGGTGCCGCTGGCGTCCGAACCGCTCGAGTTACAATGCACGGACAGCAAAATATCGGCTTGAAAGCGCTGCCCTGCTTTATAACGATCAGGCAGTCCTCCGGCACTCGCCATGTATTTTGCACGTTCCTCTTCGGTCAGATACTCTACCACCGCTCCCTGCGCACGTAGCTTCTCTGCCAGCTTTTTCACAATGGCGAGATTGACCTCAGCCTCTTTGACAATATAGGTTTCATTATTTTCCACATATTTACCGATCGCACCGGGATCGGCTCCGCCATGCCCCGGATCAAGAAAGATACGCACGCCGCTTAAGCCGCCTTTGATGTTATTAAAACGCAGGACAAGATATCCGTCTTCGTCATAATAGGAATAACAGCCGTAATATTTCCCGGGACGTGCTAATTTTAAATGCAGACGATAACGGTCAATGTTGTACTGTATGATCTTCTCTAATTTGATATCGGTAAACATGGTCGTGTTTTTCAATAATTCTTTGGAAACCGCCTCAGCCTGCGTCGCATAATCAAAGGTAACCGTCACCGTATCGGAGGTAAAATTACGCACATAAAAATCATGATCGGCAGAGCCGGTATAATATTCCACATCATTAAAGGTGATATTAAACGGAGCATTCCACTTTTGCTTCAGCCGCAGGATTGTGCCGCTGCCGTCTTCGCTGAATTGCATCTCAGACAAAGCGTTGTTTCCGTTATAAGTACCTGTGAATGTCGTCACATCAGATTTTAAAACACGTTTACCGGAATGCAGATAATAAAAAGTCTTACTGCCGATCACACGTTGGGAATCAACATAATCTACCGTTCCCTTTGGCAGAGAATAATACTTCGCAGAGGGATACGGGTCGGTATCGCCCGGATCATATACTTCCAGATAATCGGTATCCACTCTCACCTGCAATTTCGGATTGATCGGCGCAATCACCGCACCGCCTAAACCTTCCCCGCCTCCCGGCGACCAGTCGGGTATCTCGATTTTTTTCAGAAGCGTAACCGACGCTCCGGTTTTGCTTTCGGAAGAATTTTTATAGGTCGCCTTAAACTGAATCGCACCCAGTTTTTTATCGGTAGTCCCCGATTTCGGTGCGGTAAAATTGCCCACATAAGAAGTATAGGTGGAATCCTTGCTGTCGCCGTCGGCGTTTTCAAGCTCGCTTAGTGTAATCGTTTTCCCGTTGAATACAGCCGTCACTTTTGCACCGCGATACGCCTTGGCTTCAACTCGAATGCTGGTTTCCCCGTCCACCTCCAGCGTCCCTGTCGGACTAACGCTTTCGAACACCTTTACTTTACGGACAATAGTGTAGGTTTTTACCTGCCCTTTATGTCGGATTGTATACTTATTGGTGCCGATTTCCAAATGATACTTTTCGTAAAATTCGCCCTTTTTGGTGGGGATTATTTTTTTGTCATTGATGGTGACCTCAAACTGAGGATCATATTTTCCGCTGAATACTATGGTACCGTCATAGGTGGTAACCGAAAGCTTCTTGGGTGACGAGATCGTTAAATCCTGAAAAAGATTACTCTCGGTATATTCATCGGCATAATATTTCAATAGTGCCGACGTACTTCCCTGCGGATCTGCCGCCATGCGGTCATAGCCGCTGAAAAAGCTGCCGTAATATCCGGTCAGCTTGCTGGTCAAAGACACCTGCCGAATTAACTGATCCGTTCCGCTCCAGCCTGCTTGAGCAGTGCAGACGTTCTCTCCCGCCAGAATAAAATACAGCGGCATTTTTGCCTGATTAGCGACGTTTACCCACCATCCCGAAATAGTTCCGAAATCCAGGCTGCTGTCCGTCAACGATTTCTTCACGATCACGCAGACAAAATCGACATTCTGATTTTCGATCCAAGATTTTGTGTCTGCATGACCGTCATAATAGGTTTGATAACTTGCTTTTCCGTTGATTCCCTGGCTGTTTTTACTTTTCAACGCCCAAACGGGATCTGTTATCAAACCGACCGGTATGCTGTCCGCCACCTCGCGAACGGCAGACACCACTTGATCGATCCGAGCAGTGTTTCGGCTGCACAGCCAATCATCGAAGCCGCTGCCCCCTCCGGCCGTCATATATTGCATATATTGTTCCGCATCCGCATTGGTATTGTAACTATCCAGCAAAATACCGTCGGGAACATAATTCTGTGCCAATTCCTCAATGCCTAAAATCAAATCCGCCTCGGGAAGCAGGGAGTCAACACCGCTCATATGGTATACCGGAAACAAAGAGATCCCCTGCTGATTCGCCCTTTCCTTCACAAGACGCAGCACATCAACCGGGTATGAGCAATAAACCTCCGATGCGTAAATCACATTGTTATGGTATTCGGTATCAACGATGACCGCATTAAAATCATATTGCTTCACGGAAGAAAACACGGCGTCAATACGAGCGGAAATTGTTTCCGCATCCGCTGTTTCTTTTTGAATCAACTCGTCGGAAGACAGATAGAAGCCCCTTGCGCCTTCGGTCAATGAGATTGCCAACGGTTTACGTTTCAAGTTCTCCTGTATCTGAGCGATGTCTACGGTATCGGTATCAACCGGCGTCTCTGCCGTTTCATCGGGCATGGCGCGATAGCTGGACCACGACATCAAAACACCGGACAACACCATGATGACAACAGATATGATTGCTATAATGGTAGATATGCTTTTTTTGTTTTCTCTGCTCAAATTCATATCCTCCTGAAATCAACATGCCTTTCGGCAACCTCTTAACGTAACAGCTCCGGCAGAAAATTGGTTACTTCTTCCAGCGTTCGGTCAATTTTTTCGCCGGTAGTCCGGTCAAACAGATACTGATAGCAAAACACCGCGACTCCCTGCGCGTGACTTTGCTTTTTGGTTTCCCGAATACAGCGCAGGATCACGTCATTGTGCTGTGTCCATTCCAAACGCCCGCTGCCGGCATACTTGTCCTCGTTGTTCACTTTTCCAAGCGTCATCCCCGCAAGCAGAAAGACGCCGCTTTCCTCGGTAATATAGCTGTTAAACTCCGACACCACTTTGGAAAACGGATAGGTTTGATGCTCCATACCGTAATAAATCTGAGGGCAAATATAATCGATGAAACCTTTTTCTCGGCACCATCTTTTGACATCTGCAAAATGGATGCTGTAATCCCGGTCAATATTCCCCTCCGGACTGATCCCGAACTGCGCTTTGGGATTCACCGATTTCACCGCATCATAGATTTCCTTTACCATTGCCGAAACATCCGCCAAAGAGCTGCTGTAATAAAAATAATCGTCTATATGGATGCCATCCAGATTGTATTTCTGCAAAAGCTCTTTGGCACCATCCGCGATCAGCCGTCGCACTTCCGGCACAGAGGAATTGTAATACCATCTAAGGACCTTATTATTATCAGTTCCCTCGGTTCTGCTAACAATGTTAACGCCCCGTTTTTGCGCGGAATTGTACCATTGCTTGATCAGATATCGGTCATCGACCTGCTGAATTTCCTGCTCCGTCATTGCGCGCAGCGGATTGATCCATCCGTGTATTGAAAAGCCGTACTTTCTTGCTTCGGTGACAATAATTTGATAAGGATCATAGCTCGCCGTTTTCGAATAAGAGCCGGTCACCATTGCCGACCAAGGAAAATATTCCGAAGGATAAAAGCTGTCGCTGTACGGTCTTGCCTGTACAAACAAGGTGTTAAAGCCATACGCTTGAATGTTTTGCAGCATCGTGCGAATCATAGCAGTAAAATCTTCTTTTTTCCGCTGACTGCCGTTATCCTTTAAAGCATATTGCAGATCAAATTGTGATATCCAAATCGCCTTGGTTTGCAGCCCTACCGAGGGGATCACCTGTTGATAGGAAGACTCGGAAGATACAGCCTGCGAGCTTGTCTGTTTCGAAACAGTTTCCTTGGAAGCCGCTGCTTTTGACGACGTACCGACCGAAGCGATCGTTTGAGAGGATATATCGTCGCTGTTGTCCGCTGCAGAAAAGCTTGGCTCAGAAGCAGGTGATGAGGTGATTTGCAATGTTTGAGAACTGTCGCCAAGTTCCGACTCAGACGAAATATGTACCTCAGAGCTTGCATCGTGATCAGAAATACGGGTGCAGCCCGACAATAAGAAAAGCAACACTACTATCATACAAACGAATCGTTTCATTATATCTCACCATGCAATTCGATATTTTCCGTCATTCTTGATAATTTCTGATAAGTTTATTGTACCATAAAATATCGAAAAAGGAAAACAAAAATTTCATACCAAAAAATAGCAAATCCGCTCTAATAGGATTTGCTATTTTCAAAAACCATTTTGATAAGCTGTTGTATCAAATGAAAATGTCGGCTAATACTATCAATGTGTTAAGGAAACAATGAAACTTCAATAAGGAATGGTGATTCTTATGCGGAAAATTGTTTTTTATCATGAACATAACGATAAACAGTTTTTATCCTTGATGCAGAAAAACCTTTCTGTACAATACGCCGTCACCATGACCGGCGAAAACGCCATCATTACAACCGGCTCCGGAACAGATTTATTGATTCACGAATCCATCGGACTGCAAACAATCCAATCACCGGAAACGATTTTAGTGTTCAGCGAACATTGCGTTCCTGCAAAACCGCTCCATATTGATCCTTCCGTGATCTGTATTGCCAGTTCCGGCAATACAGACTTACTTAAAATGCTGGCAGACACCCATGCCCGCGTGATCACCTGCGGTATGTCCGGCAAAGATACCGTCACGTATTCCAGCAAGAGCGATTGTGCCATTTCCATATCGTTACAGCGGGAAATACTCAACTGCTCCGGTCAAGCAATCGAACCGCTGGAATTGGTTTTTTCCTTACAGGAGCATTACCGCTCCTATGAGCTGCTGGCTTATGCGGCCATTTTAATGCTATTGAGTGTTGTTTGCGAATGTCCGAAAGTAGATATCCCGATTTATTAACAAGCCTCCGGTTCTTTTTCCGATTTTTCCGGTTCTTTCACCCGTGAGCCCAGAAAATAGGCTAACAACGCCCCGATGATCAAAGTCAACACGGCGACTGCAAACTCCGGGTCAAAGCGGAATGTAAAAACGCCTTTTATCCAAAATACATTTTTCAGCAGTACCGGAATCGAGCCGACGACCAACCCTAAAATAGTAAAATAAGTTGCTTGCGGATAACGCTGCAGCAGGAATTTGATGACCTTTGCCCCGCCTAAAATTCCCACTGCACATCCGAGTACAATCGGAATCAAAATCACCAAGTTAAAATCGCTGATTGCTGTCGTAATCGTCGTGTAGGTGCCCAGCAGAAGCATTACAAAGGAGCCGCTGATTCCCGGTATGATCATGCAAGCCGCCGCCAAAACGCTCGCTAAAAACAGCAAAATAAAATTCATTACATTCAGTTCGGTCATCACCGCAGAAGTATTGCCCGGCACAAAAACAACGGTAAAAATCATGATGCCGAGCGCCGCTGCAAACGGGATCAAATGGAAAGCCTTAAAGGAGTCGGCAGTGGCTCGTTTATATACCATCGGGATACTGCCGACAATCAAACCAACAAAAAAGAAATTGGTTGCCACCGGAAAATGATCCCGACAATAAGAAATCAGATTGGCAAACAGCAAAATACCGACGCCGGCACCCAAGCCAATCATCACAAGAAAAAGAATATTCTTTTTCCATTCTTTTCGAATATTGCTGATGGCTTCAATCAGACGGTCAAAGATATTCATGACCACCGCCATGGTTCCCCCGCTGACACCGGGGATAATATTGGCAATACCGATCACAACGCCGGCAAAAAAAACATAGAGATAATTCATCATGATAGCCTTCCCTTTCCGGACTCAGTCTTTCTTTTTCGCATACGCAAAAGAAATTAATCTGCTCTGAGGGTAATAGATTAATCCGCTTACCCTATTGTTGAACACAAAATAATCGCGCTGATAATACAGCGGCATAAAGACGCCGTCATCGATCAGAAGCCGTTCTGCATTCCTGAAACAATCCGCAGACTTTGCCATATCAAAAGTTTTCAAACCGTTAGACATGTACGTATCATAATTTTTATTGCTGTATCCGGCATAATTATCGCCCCGCCCTGTCACAAAGCTTCCGAGAATGCTATCCGGACTGTTATATGCGCCGCTTAAGGACACAATAGCGCAGTCAAATTGTTTGCTGCCTAGTTTTTTCTCGATATCGAGCATCGATACCGGCTCTACTTTAATGTAAAAATTGAGTTCCCGTTGCCACACCTGTGATATATAACCGAATATTTCCTGTTGCACGCTATTCTCCGGCACCAGGATAGTCACATTCTCTGCTAAGTCGAGATTCAGCTCCGCCATGCCCTTTTGAAAGTAATTCTTCGCTTGAGAAGCATTATATTTCGGCATAATATTGTCTCCCGCATAATCACGATAATTCTGATCCAGCAAGGTAATATTATGCGGAACAATGGCTTTTGCGGCGACATTGTCCTGCGGCAGCAGCGAAGAATAAACACTGTCGTCCGACAGCAGAAACAGTGCCTTTCGTATATTGGCATTGGAAAAGAAACTGCTGTTTTGGTTAAACAAGATACCCCAGATGGTATTCTCGGAGCTGTCGCTCTGATATCCTTTTCCGGAAAGCTGCGGAAAGGTTGTCCCATCCACAACGACGGCATCGGTTTTGTCGTTCCGGAAACGGTCGATCTTATTTTGATCAAAGGTAATAGGCTGACTGCTTTCGTTATCACTGTCGGAAGGATCAAAAACACTAAAGTTTACGCCAAATGCAGCCACCTTGGCTTTTCCCTTATAAAAATCATTGCGGCGCAGCTTCAAATAGCTGTCATGCGACCACGATTGCAGGTAAAACGGCCCGTTGCTTGCAGTCAAATACACGCTGGTATCTTTATCCACCTTGATTTTGGCCTCTAATCCGTATTTGCCTTTGGTATGATTAAAAAAATTCTCATTGCAGGGCATTGCCGGAGCAGTGGTCAGCAACTGCAAAAACATAACGTTCGGATAAGAAAGTTCAAACACCAGCTGATGATCACTTTGCGCAACAACACCGATTTCTTTTGTAGATTTCTTTCCGCTGTAAGCCTCCTGCGCATTTTTGATACAAAAAAAATCCGATGCTTTCGGAGCTTGGGTCTTCGGGTCAAACAGCCGCCGAAACGCAAACACAAAATCATTTGCCGTCACCGGCTCGCCGTCAAACCATTTTGCATCCTCCCGAAGCGAAAACGTATACTGCAAGCCATTGTCACTCCGACTCCAATCAGTTGCGACTCCCTCGCCCAAAGTACCGTCTTCATTCACAGTCAGCAATCCCTCAAAAATATTTTGTATCACCAGCAAGGAAGGATCATCCTCCGCGGATTGCGGATCCAAGTTTAAAGGATCGGATTCGATGTCATATTTAAACAAACTGCCTTGTTCGGTACGATGACAGGCCGTAATCGATACGCAAAAAGACAGGATCAAAAGCATGGACAATAATCTCTTTAAAATGACAATTCCTCCTCACCCTAAAAATTCACAGCCGAAAGAAGCGCTGATAGCTTCCGCTCCGTGCAGCCGGCGTCCTGATATCAGCGCTTCTTTCCATATTTTATCATCTTTTTCTGATTTTTACAATTCCATTTCTATTGCTTTTTGAAATTTAAGACTTTCTTTACAATTTAGTGTTCGTTGATTTGAGCTCCCCTTAAATTTCAGCAGCAAGCTTTTTTTCGTTTCTTCAAATCTGCCGTCCACTAAAATATCGGTCTGTTCCAACAAGGCCATTGCGTTTTTCACCCTGCCGGACAGCAGTTGTTCAAAGGTATATCCGGTATACACCATGACATCCTTTCCGCATTCATGAGCGGCAAGTGCAAGCTCGGCTGCCGCCAACGGCTGGCAGAACGGCTCTCCGCCGCTGATGGTGATTCCTTTTAAAAGTGGATTAGCCTTGAGTTGCGCGGTCAATTTGTCGGTATCCGTAACGGTTCCTCCGTCAAAAGAATGGGTCTGCGGGTTATGACAGCCGGGACAGTGATGCGGACATCCCTGTGTAAATACGACATAACGGATTCCCGGGCCATCCACGATAGATTCTCCGATGGTTCCTGCTATTCTAATCTCCATTGATGATTTGCCCTTTCCTATTTTGATTGATTCATAGGGCAAAATCGGGCAGACAACAACGTCTGCCCGTCAGCTTGTCCTATCTTTCTGCGCAAACTTTCCGAAGAACAAACAACTAATTTAAGCTATGCTTTACTCGGTCGCGTTCTTCTGCACGTTTGGCATTATTAAACCGATCAACCGTTCCGACTAAATATCCGGTGATTCGGCGAATACGCTCAAACCCCGGTTTGCCGTCCGCTTCCGTTCTGCCGCATTTCGGACAAACATCATCAATAATGCCGGAATAACCGCAAACAGGATCGCGATCCACCGGATGATTGATCGAGCCGTATCCGATACCGGATTCTTTCATACATCGGATGATTTGCTCAAACGCTTCTAAGTTGTTGGAGGGATCTCCGTCCAACTCAATATAACTAATATGTCCGCCGTTTGTCAAGTTATGATAAGGCGCTTCTATTTTGATCTTATCAAACGCACTGATCGGATAGTACACCGGAACATGGAAAGAATTGGTATAATATTCGCGGTCAGTCACACCTTCAATCACACCGTATTTTTCCCTATCCATGCGGACAAAACGACCGGATAACCCCTCGGCCGGAGTGGCAATCAGCGTATAATTAAATCCGGTCTTTCGGGTTTCCTGATCCATTCTCTCCCGCATATGGGAAACAATCTTCAAGCCAAGCTGTCTTGCTTCTTCGCTTTCCCCGTGATGCGCGCCGATCAGCGCTTTCAGCGTTTCCGCCAGACCGATAAAGCCAATCGTGAGCGAGCCGTGTTTTAATACTTCGCCGACCTCATCATCGATATCCAGCCTTTCGGAATCCAGCCAAATACCCTGCCCCATCAGGAAAGGATAGTTTCTGACCTTTTTCTGCGCCTGTATTTTATAACGATGCATCAACTGATCAACCACTAAATCCATCTTCTCGT
Organism: Clostridiales bacterium; assembly: GCA_029007575.1. Classification (GTDB taxonomy): domain Bacteria; phylum Bacillota; class Clostridia; order Oscillospirales; family Ruminococcaceae; genus HGM13222. The sequence goes on from JAQXIB010000278.1 coordinate 13,924, forward strand.
CTAACGAAGCAAAGAATTTGTCAATATCTCCCTTCGCTTCAATGCCGAGCCTAGGCAGATTGATAGAGGTAAAACTGAGATTGCCTCGGCCGCAAGTGACCTCTCTGGATTTGTCATATTGATTAGATGCCACCCTGGTACGGCATCCCATATATGCCACTTCGGAATTGTAATCACCCTTTTTATAAAACGGAAGATTAAAGGGCGCATCAATAAAGGAAAAGTTCGGGAACAAACGCTTCGCCGAAACACGGCAGGCAAGCTGGAACAGATCATAGTTTGGTTCGCCGGGATTGTAATTGATCCCGTCTTTGACCTTAAAAATGTGGATCGGGAAAATGGCGGTTTCACCGTTTCCTAAACCTTTTTCGGTCGCAAGTAAAACATTGCGGATCACCATTCTGCCCTCCGGGGAGGTGTCCAGGCCATAGTTAATAGAAGAAAACGGTATCTGCGCTCCCGCTCTGGAATGCATGGTATTTAAATTATGGATCAGCGCTTCCATTGCCTGATAAGTAGCCTTATTGGTTTCCTTTTCGGCATATTTCCGTGCGAATTTCTGCACTTTCTCCGCCACGTCTTTAGAAAGCTTTGCCTGCAAAACCGTAAGCTCCGCTTCCTGATAACCGTTGTCATTCGCCAAAACAGGGACCAGATCGGTCTGCTCGGACACCGTCCGGATCACCTTGCCGGCAAACGCCATAGCGTCCTCTAAATCGGCAATCAATTCACAAGCTTTGCCCAAATTTTCCGCATACAATTTCCGGTATGTTTTAGCGACTCCGGGTGCCATCCCGTATTCAAAGTTAGGGATAGACTGACCGCCATGCTGATCGTTCTGATTGGACTGGATCGCGATACAAGCCAGCGCAGAATAACTACGAATATCGTTCGGCTCCCGTAAAAAACCATGCCCGGTACAAAATCCACCCTGAAACAGCTTCACAATATCGATCTGGCAGCAAGTGGTCGTCAAGGTCAAAAAATCAAGGTCATGAATATGGATATCTCCGTTTTCATGTGCTGCCGCATGCTTCGGATCCAGAACATACATCTCATAAAACTGCTTTGCGCCTTCGGAACCGTATTTTAGCATGGTTCCCATTGCGGTATCTCCGTCAATATTTGCGTTTTCGCGCTTAATATCATTATCTTTAGCCGGTTTGAAAGTCAGTTCTTCATACACCTTCATCAATTTGGTGTTCATTTCTCTGACTTTCGTGCGCTCCGAACGATATAAAATATAGTTTTTCGCCGTTTTAGCATGACCGGATTCCACTAAAATCTTTTCAACCGCGTCCTGTACCTGCTCTACAGTCGGGACCTCATTTCGATATTGTTCTTCCAAATAGGTACAGACCTGATAAGCAAGCTCCAACGACTCCTGATAGTTATTGCCGCCCACCGACTGTGCCGCTTTAAAAATAGCATTAGCGATTTTTTCCACATTAAAAGGTACTTCTCTGCCATCTCTTTTTCTGATTTTAGTAATCATTAGTCATTGCACTCCCGGTAATATTTTTGTATTAAAACACAATATATTGTGTTTTTTGCTCTGATTACAAGTATATAATGTATTTTCCGGTTTGTCAAGTAAAATTTAAAAGTAAAGTATACTTTTTATGTGGATGATAATTTTTTCGTTTTAACCAAATCATATCACAGAAAAAAGAGGCTGAAATCTCATTTTGACTTTGAGATTACAGCCTCTTTATATGCCCACGTTTTTCCAATATATCATTTTGTTATTTGCTGAACATATGCATTTTAACAAGAATCAAAGTGACGATTCCGACAATTCCCGCCGACAAAGCAACCGGGAACCAAAAGTTCGGAAACGGCAGCCCGGAAACATTCATGCCGTAAAAACTCGAAACAATAGTGGGGATCGACATCAAAATAGTAACTGCCGCCAACACCTTCATGACGATATTTAAATTATTCGAAATGATCGAAGCAAAAGCATCCATTGTGCCGGATAAAATACTGGAATAAATATTAGACATCTCAATTGCCTGCTTTACCTCAATCAATACATCCTCCAGCAAATCCTGATCTTCTTCGTAGAGTTTAATCACCCTGCCGCGCAGCAGCTTCTCCAAGGTCACTTCGTTTGATTTGAGCGAAGTAGAAAAATAAACCAGTGATTTTTCCAGACCCAATAGCTGAATCAGCTCTTTGTTCCGCATGGATTTATGAAGCTGTCCTTCTACCATGTTGGAAATCTTATCAATCTGTTTTAAATATTGCAAATAGCGCGTTGCAATACGCAATAATAATGAAAAAATAAATCTGGTTTTCAGATGAGTCTGTATGTTGCGAACCATGCCGTCTGCCACTTCCTGCAATACCGAACACTCGGAAAGGCAGATCGTCACCAAAAAAGTATTGGTGATAATAATCCCCATCGGCATGGTCGTGTATAAAATCGTATTTTGCGATTCGGTCGTCGCCTTAGGCGTGTCAATAATCAGTAAAGTCTGATCATCCTCACTTTCGATACGGGAACTTTCCTCCTCGTCCAAGGACGACCGAACAAATCCCGCATCCAGCTTCAGTCCGTCAATTAAATATTGGATCTCCTCTTCGGTCGGGCTGACAACGTTTACCCAGCAGCCTTCTTCCAGCTTGTCGATTTGGCAAATCTTATTTTCAATTGTTTTGTAATAATTCAGCATATTACCTGTCTCCTTTACACAAAAATTCAGCAAACAAACGATGCATCCATCATGTGTAAAAATACGCAACGGTATTCAGCGACAGGCAGCTAAAACGATGACGTCGATCAGCCTGTCACAAACAGCATGATGGATATTTCTACTCCCCGGGTCAGGACTCACAACGCCACCTCCAATAATTTGTTGATAATTAATACTCCACCTGTTATTAACACCGCCCGCTTTCAGCGGTCGGTGTCTTGCTTCGCCCTTGCCGCCAAAGATGACCGGCGGCATTTCGGCAAAGCCGAAACCGTGCAAAGCCCCGCTCGACTCAAAGCGAGATTCGAAATCTTCGATTTCGGTCACGTTCCAGGGTTATTATACCACAAAAATCATACTTTTCAAGTGAAAAAAACTCTTTTTTCCGGATATACCGTCATATTTTGCAGTTATTCTTGTTTTATCTTTTTGTTGCGCTCTTTTTTAGTAAATTTTTCAGCGTATACTTCATAACAACAAAATACATAAAAAATATGCTTGACAAAAAGCATAAAAGCATATATACTATAAACAAATGAACAAATGCTCATATGTTTATAAATTTATATTTCGCAGAAAGGATATGATTTCCAATGAAACAGGAAGAACTGCTTTGTGAAGATAATTGTCTGCATATGGAACTGATTGAAACCAGTAAAAAAAACGTGCTTGATGATGACACGCTGGTCACATTATCGGAACTGTTTAAGGTAATGGGAGATATGACAAGGGTTAAAATATTATCCGCACTGTTGAAAAATGAGCTGTGCGTTTGCGATCTGTCCGAAATAATCGGCATGGGGCAGTCAGCCGTTTCTCATCAGCTTCGTATTCTGCGCGCCGCCAAGGTTGTGAAATACCGCAGAGACGGAAAGAGCATTTTTTACAGCATTGACGATGACCACATCGGGGAATTATTTAAAATTGCCTTGGAGCATATTAATGAAGAATAATCTTCCATCAAAACAAACGGAAAAAATGGTGAATCATATGAAAACCTATTATATTGAAGGTCTCGACTGCGCCAATTGCGCCTTAAAAATCGAAAACAAGCTAAACGCCATGCCGGAAATTCAGCATGCCGGTTTAAACTTCGCCACCGGAGAGCTTCAGGTGAAAGCGATGGATGAAAACTCCGATGATTTGTTTGACAAAATCAGTGCCGTCGTGCAAAAAATAGAGCCCGACGCTGTTTTAACTCAAATCAGAAGCCACTCTCACGTCAGCAGTGACCGATGTGGCTGCTGCGGAGAGACCTGTGAACATCGACATGAGGAACACGGACACAGTCACCCTCAGGAAAGCCAACGCAAGCAATTTAATACAGAAAAATGGATGCCGCTTCTGCCGCTGATCAGCGCCGTGTTGCTTCTGGTTCCGGCGATATTGATTGACAACGACATCCTTTCGGCCGTTTTTTTCCTCCTGTCCGGCTTAACCGCAGGATTTCAGGTCTTTCTCAAAGGCATAAAAAAATTAGCGCGTCTTTCTTTTGATGAAAACATATTATTGTTGATTGCGTTCGTTGCCGCCTTTGCCATCCGGGAATATTTCGAAGCCTGCCTGGTCGTTATTTTATTCTCATTTGGTGAGTACTTGGAAGAAATTGCGGTGGCAAAATCCAAACGCAGTATTGAAGCGTTGACGCAAATCCGTCCCGACTTCGCAAATGTACTGAAAAACGATACCGTTATTCAAATGGACTGCCATGAGGTTCAAATCGGTGATCATATTCTCATCAAGCCGGGAGAACGCATTCCGCTCGACTGCATCATCAAAGACGGAAGCTCTCAAATCGACAATGCGGCCATTACCGGAGAAAGCATTCCGGTAGCGGTCGAACAAGGCTCCCAACTGCTCTCCGGCGGAATCAACCTGACCGCAGCAATCCAAGCCGAAGTCACGCACAGCTTTGTAGACTCCACTGCCAGCAGAATTATCGATTTGGTCAAAAACTCGGCCGCGAAAAAAGGAAGCGCCGAAACATTTATCTCTCGCTTTGCTAAAATTTATACTCCTATTGTCATTATTGTATCCGTTCTGTTAACTGTTATTCCGCCGGTTTTAGGCTGGGGAGATTGGGAAAAATGGCTCTATACCGCTTTGATCTTTTTGGTTGCCGCTTGTCCTTGTGCCATGGTCATTTCAGTGCCGCTCAGCTTTTTTTCCTGCATCGGCGCGGAATCCAAAATCGGCGTGCTGATCAAAGGCGGAAAATATGTCGAAGCCTTGGCAAAAATGGATGCGATCGCTTTCGACAAAACCGGAACCCTGACAACCGGAAATCTCGAAATCGATCACGTCGAAAGCTACCATCCGGATTATTCCGAGCAGGATATTCTCACCTTGGCGGCTGTTTGCGAGCAATATTCTACCCACCCGATCGCCATGTCCATTACTTCTGCCGTTTCCAAGGAAAAGATATCGGATAAAAAGGTTTCGGAATATCAGGAAATGCGAGGAATGGGCATATCGGTCATGAGCAACGGTGTCCGTTATTTATGCGGAGCCAAACGGCTGTTGGAGCGGGAAAATATTTCTGCCGCTTCCCTCCCGTTTGCAAACGTATATCTGGCAGATGCCGACAGCAAGCAGGTACTCGGCGGTATCTCGGTAAAGGATAGCTTGCGTCCCGAAAGCCAGTCAAGCATACAAAGTTTAAAACAGCTTGGCGTGAAGCAAGCAATGATATTATCCGGAGATCACGAAGCATCCGTACAAAAATGCGCAGACAGTCTGGAAGTGGATTATCGTGCCGCGCTCTTGCCGGAACATAAAGTGACGGAAGTAGAACAGCTGAAGAAAAATCATCACAAAACGGCATTTGTAGGTGACGGAATCAACGACGCGCCTGTTTTGACTTCAGCGGATGTCGGAATCGCAATGGGGCTCGGCTCCGACTCTGCCATTGAAGCCGCAGATGTCGTTCTGTTGTCCGGCAATCTGGCACAACTGCAAAACGGTGTACGTTTGGCAAAAAAATGTATGCGTATCATCTATTTCAATATCAGCCTGGCAATTATCGCAAAGCTGATCGTTTTCATTCTGGCGCTTCTGGGTATGGGGCAGATGTGGATGGCTGTTATTGCCGACGTCGGTGTATCCATTCTTTCAGTATTAAATGCAGCTCGCTTACTAGGTGTTCCGAAAAATCTTTCGTACACACAAAAGTAATGTTGGCGGGTATGCTAACGAAAAATAATTTCATATTTCATTTTTTGGTAAAGACTTTTTGAAATTTTTGTGTTATACTGAATACAATTATTCTTTTCAGAGAGGAGCTTTTCCAAGGTTATGGATTATGAAAAATCCTGCGGCGCGCTGGTTTTTCGCAAGTCGCACGGCAATGTAGAACTATTGCTGATCAAACACCTCAACGGCGGCTATTGGTCATTTCCGAAAGGACACGTAGAAAGCGGTGAAACAGAAGAAGAAACCGCGATTCGTGAAGTGAAAGAAGAAACCGACATTGATATTATAATCGACAACAGTTTTCGTGAAGTCGTTACCTATTCACCGAAAAAAGATACGATGAAGGATGTTGTGTACTTTTTAGCACGAGCCAAAAATTTCGATCCCACCCCTCAGGTAGAAGAGATTGCCCAAGTCAAATGGGTGGAAATCAATCTGGCACATTCTGTTTTAACCTATGACAACGACAAACAGTTAGTGAACAAAGCAAAAAGCATCATTAAAGAAACAGCATAACCGCAAGGGGCTGTCGCAAGTGGAAAGATCACAAGCGACAGCCCCTTGTGCATTTTCCGTTCAAGCGCGGCATAAACCGTCACGCTTTTATCGTTTTTTATAAGTGTTACTTTGATTTCCTGCAATCTGAGTAATTTTTCTGTAAAGGGAGTATAGAACATGTTGGGCTTTCCGTTTATGGCTATTTGTCATCTCCAACGGATTTTCCAAATAAGCTCTGCTTATGCTAAAATCTAATAAAACGCTTTCAATCAGATTTTAGTATTAGTCACCCCACACATTTCTGATAGGGCTTGTGTTTTATCCTGTCCTTTTTGAAAAACAAGTCATATCTCTCCGGCTGATTGCGTATTTGTTATAGTAGATAATAAATGCCTGCAATCATTTTAGGCAAAGGAACGGAGTGTGTCATATGGAAAAAAAGAGGAACGAACAGCAAAATATGGACGATTTAATTCAAAAATATAAAGAAGAAGCCATGCGATATCGACAAAGGTACAGCGATCTATATCCGGAGCAAATCCCGGCAAAAGAAGTATCCGCTAACCCCACCCAGCCATCCGAAGAAAATACAACCGAAAAAGAAACCTCCGAAAGCAACACAGACTTGCCCGCTGAAGCACCGGTTGAAAATCCGGCAGCAGAACCAGGTGAAGCACAATTAATGCCAAATAGCGTACCGGAGCAGGCAGAACAGCCTATCACGCCTGAATCCACTGTATCGGATGATCAGATCACCGGGCCAGGTGATACCTTTTACGCCCGAACGCCCGAAGAAATCAAAGAGATCATCAGCAAAAGTCCGTCTGAATCCAATGAGATCGAGTATACCGATACCGGCTGGTTACAGGTTCAGGCATCCGCTGCCAACGAAGCTATCCCGATCGAATCAGCCATTGTGCTTGTCTTAAGGAAAGCGGACAATGCGACCAACTTGATCTGGAATCTGCAAACGGACACCAGCGGGAACACCCCTCGTGTGGAGCTTCCTGCCCCGCCGGAAAATCTATCGGAACAGCCTGAGCCGGTCACGGTGATAGCATACGGCGTTTACTTAGTCATTGCCTCCCATCCCGATTATTACACTACTATCGTCAATGATGTGCAAATCTTTGCAGGACAAACTGCCATTTTACCGATTGCTTTTATTCCGCTTTCAGAAAAAGATATCAACCCCTCCGCGCCCAACAATGAATTTGATACCGAAAAGCATTCCCTGTTAGAATAACGCAAAATGATACGAAAAGGAGTGACCGTAATTATGACTGGTCAGCCCTATATTCCGGAATCCATTGTCGTACATCTCGGCGCGCCGGACAGCAATGCGCAAAACGTCACGATATCCTTCCCCGACTATATCAAGAATGTAGCATCCAGCGAAATCTATCCTACTTGGCCGGAAAACTCTCTGCGTGCCAACATTTACGCACAAGTTTCTTTTGCCCTCAACAGAATATATACCGAATGGTACCGCAGCAGAGGCTACAACTTTGATATCACCAATTCCACCGGCGTGGATCAGGCTTTTGTTTACGGAAGAAATATTTATCAAGACATTGACCAAATTGTAGACGAATTATTCAATGACTATCTCACCAAGCAAGACAATATCCAACCCCTTTTTGCGCAGTTTTGCAACGGGACAACGGTTACCTGCGCAGGCTTGTCACAATGGGGCACTGTCCCGCTTGCCAACCAGGGATATACCCCTTACGAAATTTTACAGTATTACTACGGAGAGGATATCAACATCGTACAGAATGCTCCCGTGCGCATCAACGCGGAATCCTATCCCGGACGGGTTTTGCAGCTCGGAGAGGTCGGGAACGACGTAGTCACACTGCAAAAATATTTAAACAGAGTTTCGCAAAATTATCCCGCTATTCCGAAAATTACCCCTGTGGACGGGGTGTTTGCCAAAAACACCGAGGACGCAGTCAAAGCCTTTCAGCGCATATTTAATCTGACTCCGGATGGGTTAGTCGGAAAATCAACCTGGTATCGGCTGACGTATTTGTATACGTCAGTAAAACGCCTTGCCGAACTGAACTCCGAGGGAATCAAATACGAAGATATTGCTTTACAATTTCCGGAAGTCATCGGACCGGGAGACACCGGGCCGGAGGTGCAAGTCATCCAATACTATTTAGCTGTGATCGGCAATTTTATCAGCCAAATTCCTGTTGTGGCTGTAGACGGCATCTACGGCACCGAAACCAGAGATGCAATATACGCTTTTCAGGCATATGCGGGACTGACGCCGGACGGAATTGTCGGAAGGGAAACCTGGAACAGGCTGTTTGAAACCTACATTGGTATTATTGATACGATTCCGATTAACTATTTCGGAAATCAGGTGGCGTTATACCCCGGCAGAGTATTGACCCAAGGCTCTTCGGGAGAAGCGGTAGCGATCATGCAACGATACTTAAATACCATTGCAACGGTTTACACCAGTATACCGACTGTGACTCCGACCGGATATTTCGGCTCCGAAACCAAACAGGCAGTGATTGCCTTTCAGCGTATCTTCGGTATCCCGCCGACCGGCGTAGTCGCTCTGGGAACCTGGAACAAAATCGCCTCGGTGTATGACGACGTCATTTCAGAAATTTCCAATAATCCCGGTCAATTTGCCGGAATCAATTTATCGGAAGGCATGAGCGACAGAGATTAGGCAGAAGAAAGGAATGGGCAACAATGGATAAGCAATCCATCAGAGAACTGCAAGGCTATTTACGGCTGATATCCGCGCACTATCAAAATATCCCGGAATTAAAACCGGATGGCTATTTCGGGCCGCTGACCACCAAGGCAGTACGTATTTTTCAGCAGGATTTCGGACTTCCGGTGACCGGAGTTGTCGACTTTCAAACTTGGGACCGCATTTATCAGGTATATCTTGTATTGCTTCATCAGCAAAAACCTCCCTTGAACATGCCGGCGTTTCCGATCCCGGGCGGCGTTTTAAAACAAGGCGACTCAGGCAGTTATGTTGCTTTAATGCAAGTCATGTTAAATGAGATCGGCAGTCAAGTCAATAACATCAAACACATTTCTGAAGTGGGAGTCTATGGTCAAAGCACCGAAGATAATGTCAGAGAAATACAGAAAATCAGCAGACTGCCCGAAACCGGGGAAATCAATGCGTTGACCTGGAATGCCATAATGCGAACCTACTATGCGATCATACAATAAAAACACGCACAAGTCGGAAAAATTATCGGCTTGTGCGTGTGAAAGCAATTTCATGATATTTTGTTCAGTTTTGCAAAATTCGCCATGATTTTCTTGGTGCCGGAACCGAATGCAACTTCCACCAAAGTATCATTCCCCATGGGCGTCATTTTTAAGACCACACCCTCCCCAAACGTCTTGTGGGAAACGGTATCTCCGACGGTGTAATCGATCACTGCTTTTTCCTTCTTCGGTGCTGTCCCGACCGAGAAAACAGTCGGTTTCGGACTCTTAGCAGAGATGCCGCTTCCGTAACTGTAATTGACATGATAAGAGGCCACCGATGCATTGGTACTGTCTTTCAGTTCCCGCGGGATCTCCTCAATGAATCGGGATTGCGGATTATATTGGGTAGAGCCGAACAGCATCCGCTGCGCCGCATTGGTCAGGAACAGCTTTGTCTTTGCACGGGTAATGCCCACATAAGCAAGCCGCCGTTCCTCCTCCAGCTCTTCCTGCGTATTCGACATTCTGCCGGGGAAAATTCCCTCCTCCATGCCGACGATAAAGACGTAAGGATATTCCAAGCCTTTTGCAGAATGCAAGGTCATTAAAATGACAGTGTCTTCATCTTCATTTACAGCGTCCAGATCGGTATACAGCGCAACCTCCTCCAAAAATCCGGACAGTCCGACGTCACTGTTTTCTTCCTCATATTTCATCATCATGGATTTCAGTTCCTTGACGTTTTCGATCCGGTTCTTTCCTTCTTCACCCAGTGCAATTAACGAAAGCATATAACCGGTCTGCTCCAACAGTTCATCAAACAATTCACCCAAAGAAAGCCTCTCTGCGCTGTCGGTTAACTCCTGGATCATATTGGCAAATCCCATAAGAGAAATACTTTTTCTGCCGAGCGCCTGAAAGGTATCCGATGTGCTGATGACATCAAACAGCGACATTCCCATTCCGTCCGCAATCTTTTCACAGGTTGCTACGGTCGAATCACCGATACCCCGCTTCGGCTCATTGATAATGCGCTTCAGACGGACATTGTCACTATGGTTATTTAAAACACTGAGATAAGAAATCAAATCTTTAATTTCTTTTCGATCAAAAAACTTATGTCCGCCGACAATTTTATACGGTATTCCGGATTTTACAAAATAGCGCTCAATATTGCCCGACTGCGCATTCATGCGGTACAAAACGGCATGATCGGCATACTTGGCGCCGTTTTCTACATTGTCAAGGATCTTTTTGGTGACATATTCCGCTTCATCGCTCTCATTCGATGCGCGATATACCGTAATCTTGTCGCCGGTGCCGTTATCGGTCCACAAATTTTTCCCCTTCCGCTCAAAATTGTTCTTGATGACCGCATTTGCGGCATCCAAAATATTCTGCGTGGAACGGTAATTCTGCTCCAGACGAATCACTTTCGCGTCCTCAAACTGCTGTTCAAACGAAAGGATGTTTTCGATGGTCGCACCCCGAAATTTATAAATACTCTGATCATCATCTCCGACCACGCAAAGATTATGATGCATCTGAGACAATAAGCTGACCAGTCGATATTGCGCATGGTTAGTATCCTGATACTCGTCCACCAATATGTAGCGAAAACGGTTCTGATAATATTCCAGCACATCAGGAAAAGTTTCCAGCAACTCCACCGTTAATCCGATAATGTCGTCAAAATCCACTGCACTCGCATTTTTCAGCTTCTTTTGATACAGCGTATACACCTTTGCGATCTCGGTTTTACGATAATCTCCTGCCGCCTGCTGCTCATACACCGCCGGCGGGATCAATTTATCCTTGCAAGAACTGATCTCATGTGCGATCATCTTGGGCGGGAACATTTTATCGCTGAGATTTAACGCGGAAAGGCAGTCTTTGATTACTCTCAGGCTGTCATCCGCGTCATATATCGTGAAACTTCTTTCATACCCGAGTTTTTCAATATCCCTGCGCAGGATTCGCACGCAGACCGCATGGAAAGTGCCCGCATTAATATCCTCCGCGACCGTTCCGAGCATCGCGTGCAGCCGTTCTTTCATCTCGTTCGCTGCCTTGTTGGTAAAAGTAATGGCAAGGATATTCCACGGCCTTGCCGGATAAACGGCAGCCAATTCCCGAAAATGCGCGATATCATCGCTTTCTCCGTTTCGGTATGCGGTTAAAAATGCGATATCCTCCTCATCGATATCATCCGGTACATAAGCAGACTGATAAGCGTTTCCATAATTGATCAAATAGGCGATACGATTCACCAGCACCGTGGTTTTTCCGCTTCCCGCACCGGCCAAAATCAACACAGCTCCCCGGGCGGTAAACACTGCCTCCCGCTGTCGATCATTCATCCGACCAAATTCCTTATTTAATATTTCCTGCTTTAATTTCAGAAATTTTTCTCTTACTTCCGACATCCGTGCCCCTCCAAAAAGAAATGGCAGCCGAGCAATAAACAAAAACTGCCGACTGCAGTGTGTAAAACTATTGTAACACAAACCAGGAAAAATGAACATAGCTATTTTTAAAATTATTTTTGGGAACCGCCGACTGGCTGGAAATAAGTTCAAAGTAAGTCTCAGGATTATTGACTGAAAATTTCGTCCGAAAGGGGATTTTTCATGAACAAACAACAGCTTCTGCATATGCTGGAGGCGGCCGCTTTGGCATATCAGGACGTACAGCCTCGTTTATTTGATACCAACATCACCATCATTGACGATTCCGAAACCGGTATGCAGTGCTGGCTGCGACAGGAAAACTCCCTGCTGACCATCACCTTCCGCGGTACCGATTCCAATACCGACCGCAAAAACGACCTCTCTTTTTTCAAAAAAGTAATCCCCTACGGCAATACCTGTTCTAAAATCCGAGTACACAGCGGATTTTTAAGCGCATACAAACCGGATCGTATCCGCAAACGCATCCACTGCTGTATCACCGACCAAGTAAAACGAGTACAGATTGCCGGGCACTCCTTGGGTGCGGCAATGGCAGTGCTCTGCGCGGTCGATCTGCAATATCATTTTCCCGACCTGGATTATGAGGTGGCTTTGTTCGGCTGTCCCCGCGTAGGAAATCGCGCTTTTCAAAAATCATACAACAAGCGCGTCTATAAAACGCTGCGGGTGGAAAACGGCAACGATATCATCACCAAAGTGCCGCTTGCCTGCATGGGATATCGGCACGTTGGGATCCGCATTCCGGTGGGAATGCTCAGACTTCCGTTTGTTTATTCGGCAAATCAACATCGGACACAGGAATATTACAAGCAATTATGGAAAAACATGTGCTGACGACCAAAGCCGCCAAATTAACCTTGTATTTTACATGGAACTATGTTATACTTAATTCCAAATGTAAAAATAATAAATGAGGTTTCAAAATGTTAACAGTTTCCAATTTAAGTCTGAATTTTAACGGTCAGCCGCTGTTCAAAGATGTCGATATCAAATTCACTCCCGGCAACTGCTACGGTGTGATCGGAGCGAACGGCGCCGGCAAATCCACCTTTTTGAAAATTCTCTCCGGAGAGCTGGAGCCATCTACCGGTGAAGTGTCACTGGACCCCAAAAGCAGAATGTCGGTATTAAAACAGGATCACTTTGCCTATGATGAATATACGGTATTAGACACCATTATTCTGGGCAATCCCCGCTTATACGAAATCATCCAGTTAAAAGATGCGCTTTATGCCAAAGAGGATTTCACCGAAGAAGACGGCGTCACCGCCTCGGAACTGGAAAACGAATTTGCCGAGTTAAACGGATGGGACGCCGAAACAGAGGCCGGCCGCATTCTCAACGGTCTGGGATTAAGCTCCGATCTGCTTTATTCTTCCATGTCAAGCCTGGGCGACAGCGAAAAAGTAAAGGTGTTGTTAGCACAGGCGTTATTCGGTCAGCCGGATATTATTCTATTGGACGAGCCTACCAACCATCTCGACATCCAGGCGATCAGTTGGCTGGAGGATTTTTTGATGGATTATGCCGGTACCGTGATTGTCGTTTCCCATGACCGGCACTTTTTAAACAACGTCTGCACCCATATCGTAGATATCGACTACACCAAAATCAAGGTCTATGTCGGCAACTACGATTTCTGGTATGAATCCAGCCAGTTGATGCAGAAGCTGATCAAAAACCAGAACAAAAAAACCGAGGAAAAAATCAAAGAATTGCAGAGCTTTGTGCAGCGTTTCTCGGCAAACAAATCGAAATCCAAGCAGGCAACCGCCCGCCGCAAGCTGATCGACAAGCTGTCTATGGAAGAAATGCCTGCATCATCCCGCAAATATCCGTTTGTCAGCTTTTCCATGGACAGAGAGCCGGGCAAAGAAATCTTTTATGCAGACTCGATCAGCAAAACCATCGACGGTGTGAAAGTGTTAAACAACGTCTCCTTCCGCGTGAACAAAGGCGATAAAATCGCATTTTTAAGCGAGAACGAGCTTGCTGTTACCACTCTGTTTAAAATTATCATGGGAGAATTAGAGCCGGACGAGGGCGAGTTCAAATGGGGCGTCAGCACCTCGCAATCCTATTTTCCGAAAGACAACAACAAATTTTTTGACGGATGCGAATTATCCATTTTAGATTGGCTCAAGCAATACTCTGCGGACAATGACAGCAGTTACCTGCGTGGGTTCCTCGGAAAGATGTTGTTCTCCGGCGACGACGT
>JAQXIB010000279.1 GCA_029007575.1 Clostridiales bacterium
TGCTTTGGTCTGTCCTTCAAACTGGCACTCGGTCAGCTTGACGCTGATGATCGCGGTCAGTCCCTCACGAACGTCCTCACCGCTCAGGTTTTTATCGGCTTCTTTCAGGTAATTATGCCGTTTCGCGTAATCGTTAAATACTCTGGTCAAAGCATTCTTAAAGCCAATCTCATGAGTACCGCCCTCCACCGTGTGGATGTTGTTGGCAAAGGATAGAATACATTCGTTGTAGCTGTCGTTATACTGCATGGCGATTTCGGCAATCGAGTCGCCCTCCTGCTTGGCAAGATAAATGACCTCGTCGTGGAGCACCTCCAAGCCTTTTTTCTGGTGAATATGTTCCACAAAGCTCCGAATGCCGCCCTCGTAATGAAGCACTTCCGAAACTGGCTCGCCCTCATTGCGCTTGTCACTCATGACAATACGGATACCGGCATTGAGAAAAGCCTGCTCCCGCATTCTGGTCAGCAGAATATCGTAATCATAAACGGTATCTTCAAATATTTCTCCGTCCGCTTTAAATTTTACGGTGGTACCGGTTTTATCCGTCTGACCGATGACCTTCATTTCTTCGCTGTAATGACCGCGCTCAAAACGCTGGAAGTGGATTTCTTTTCCGTCATATACCGTCAGCTCCAGCCATTCACTCAGCGCGTTTACGACCGAAGCGCCGACGCCGTGCAGACCGCCCGACACTTTATATCCGCCGCCGCCGAACTTACCGCCGGCATGGAGAATGGTATAAACCACCGTCGCCGCCGAGATACCCTCCTTCGGATGGATACCGGTCGGGATTCCACGCCCGTTGTCGCTGACCTGAATCACATTTCCGGGCAATATCTCCACGGTGATTTCGGAGCAATATCCCGCTAACGCCTCATCAATCGCGTTGTCAACGATCTCATACACCAGGTGATGCAATCCGCGGGGGCCGGTCGAGCCGATATACATACCCGGCCGCTTCCGAACCGCTTCCAGTCCCTCCAACACCTGTATCTGATTTTCGTCATAATTCTGTTGATTTTTTAATTCGTTATCCAATTGATTTTCCTCCAAAATCCGGTCCAACAAAGCTGTTTTTCCGGAAATTTTTCCTTACTTTATTTTGAACGCAGCATCAGCCGCTTTTTTAACGTCGCAGTTGATATCTGGGAAATATAAACGACATCGGCATCTTTTTCCCGACATACCACATAGGATTTCGGCATCTCATAAGACACGTTAACCACCTGTCCGGCATGACCGGCGATCCGCAGAAATTCCTTGGTATCTTTCGAAACCGAGGTGTTTTCGATATCGAATATCCCGATAATATTTGCGGTATTCACCACCGTTTTTTCTCCCAAATGAAGATACATACCGGTAAAATCCTTTCTTGTCTATTTCTGCGTCTGGTGCGAAATTACGCCGTTTTCCAGATGAAAGACCTGCCCCTGCTTTAACCGCAGGGCATTGGAGATATCACAACAGGTTATAAACACCTGATCGTTTTTTACATGGTTTAAGATGTAATCCTGCCGGTGCGCGTCCAGCTCGCTCATTACATCATCCAGCAAAATGACCGGATTTTCTCCGGTGATGGAATGGAGTAGGCTCGCTTCGGCCAGCTTCAAGGTCAGCGCGCAGCTTCTTTTCTGCCCCTGGGAGCCGTAAATCTTTGCGCTGTATCCGTCGATCATCACTTCGAGGTCATCCCGCTGAACTCCCACCGATGTCATGCCGGTACGGATATCCTCCTCCAAATGCTCCGAAAGCGCCCGAAAATATCTTTCAATCACGCTATCCTCGTAAACGCTGATTTTCTGATTCTCATCGAACACGGTAGAGGAGTACGAAATCTGAATTTTTTCTTTATTTTGGGACAATCCCTGATATATTTTTTCTGCCACTTCATTGAGCTTACTGACATAATCCTTACGGTAGATGGTCAAGATGCTGCCGATTTTGGCAAGCTGACTATCCCACAGCTCGATGGTATCCCGCAGCGAAGGGTTTTTATAGCAATCTTTGAGGAGGCAATTCCGCTGCTGCAGCACTTTTTCATACCGATTCAAGTAATCGGCATACTGCGGATTGATTTGAGAAATGGCGCTATCCAGAAATTTTCTTCGGTTTTTCGGCCCCTCCGAGATAATGCTCAGATGAACGGGGGCAAACACCACCGCATAAAAGCTACCCGACAGCTTTCGCTGGCTTTCCAGCGGCACTTTATTCAGCCATACTTTTTTTTTATCATTGCCGCCGAACTGTATTTTTGCGGTCTGTTCTCTTTGCTTATCCCGAAAACAGAGCGTTAACGCGGTCGATTCGGCGCCGAACGCGATCATTTCGCTATCCTTACTGCCCCGAAAGCTCTTTGCTCCCGAAAACAGCCAGATTGCTTCGATCAAGTTGGTCTTTCCCTGTGCGTTATCACCGAACAGGACGTTAATGCGCGGCCCGAACTCGATCACTGTATCGGACAAATTCCGAAACCGCTCGGTTGCCAGCGACAATACCTCCATCTTGTTGACCATTCCTTTCCCAGTTTCAGAAAATACAAATCAAGCCGACACAATGTGAATCTCATACTGATCAACGGTGATCACGTCACCGGGGCGGATTTTCTTCCCCCGCATCATACAAACTTCTCCGTTTACCGACACCGCGCCCTCCGCGACGATCTCTTTGGCGTGGCCTCCGGTTTCAGCAAGTCCCGAATATTTTAGCAACTGATCCAATTTAATAAATTCGGTATTAATCGCAATTTCATGCTGTTCGATAACAATCAATCCTCCCTTTGTCAAAAACAATTCACCGGATTGTTTTTGACTGTCACCTCTTCACTTGCGGCAAATATGCCGCCGCATTGCCGCTTATTGCGGCAACCGCTCGAGGTGCTTAGCAGGGGATAATCCCCTGGCAGGCATAATGCCTGCACTTAATTCGTGCACCGAGTTGATGCAACGATCAAATTTTGATTCCCGCGGATTTACGTTATGTTTTATTCCGCTCAGTTTGTACACGAAAAATGCACCGCATTCTTGGTGTACTGACGGCATTTGTGTTTCCCGGCAAATATTACGCCGGGATTTTGGCTGCGCCAAAACCACACAAAGCCGCCCGATCTATTGTTCTTTGTATTAATTTTGATTCCCGCGTTTCTGCTCAACTGTATTTCGCGAACTCTGCCTTATTCCTTTCACTTGCTTTCCCGCGATCTAAGGTGCAGGGAATTATTCCCTGCTATTTGAGGCGGACGGGAAGTACTAAGAATAAAAAGCTGTCGCCCTCAGTCGGTACAATCTTCATCGGAGAAAGCGGCCCGTTTAACTCGATCAATACCTCGTCGCACTCGCTCGCTTTCAGCGCGTCGGTCATAAATTTGTTGTTGAATCCGATCGTCACGTCCTCGCCGGTAATTTCTGCCGGTAAGTTATCATTGACCTTTCCGATGGTGGTTACACAGGAAACATTGACATTATTTTCCGCAAACACGCATTTGATGTGGCTTTTTACCTTGTCGGTAATGATAATTGAAGCGCGGTCGATCGACTTGACAAACTCTCTGGTGGAAATTCTGACGGTCGTTTTCTTCTCGGGCGGAATCGCCGCTTTGTAATCCAGAAATTCTCCCTCTAATAAACGGGATACTACCGAATATCCGCAAACGCTGAAAATAATGTGCTTTTTGCTGACGTTGAACTCGATGGTTTGTTCTTCGTCCTCGCCGACCAGACGGGCAAGCAGTTTTTGTATCTCAGACAAGGTTTTTCCCGGTACGACAAAATAAAAATGTCCGTCTACCTTGACCTGCTCTTTTCTCATTGCCAGTCTGCATCCGTCTACCGATACCATATTCAGCCGGTTGTCCGAAATGTCAAATAACGTTCCGGTCGTGATCGGTACCTGATCGGAAATTGCTACCGCGAAAATGGTCTGGGAGATCATGTTTCTCAGCAGTCCTACCGGTAAGGAAAACTTGTTTTCCTCGTTCACAGTCGGCATTTCGGGATATTCTTTTGCATCGATTCCCAAAATGGTAAATTCGGAGCTTTTTCCGTTGATCACAGTCAGATTCTTTTCATCGGTGGAAAAGCTGATATCGCCCTCCGCGGATTTGTTGAGGATATCGGCAAGCAACCTTGCCGGCAGAATAATACTGCCTTCCTCTTTTGCGTCTACCTCGATCACTTTGGTGATGCCCAGTTCCAGATTGTATCCGGTCAGCGACAGGCTGTTTCCGGTACAGTTGAGCAAAATTCCCTCCAGCGCAGCCAGCGCCGATTTGGAAGAAACCGCAGGAGATACGTTGTTGACTGCTTCAGCCAGTATCGCACGGTTACAGGTAAATTTCATAAGCACTGATTCCTTTCTTTGAAAATCATCCCTGCGGGGGCAGGTTGAAAATGGATTTTTTTCTTTCCACAGTAGTAGCAGAGCCGCAAGCCCGAAATTTAGAAAAAAGTGATGATATTAATAACATAATATAAATAATTGTTAGGTAGTAGTAGTAATAGGGGGCGGTAAAATGTGAGAAACTCGGACAAACTCCCTTGTGATGCCGGACAAGCCAAAGTGGAAAAGAAAAACGAAATTGTGGATATTTTTCGGAAAATGTGAAAAACTTTTTTTATTAAACACCAATGTGGAAAACTTTGTGGGGAATGTTGAAAACTATGTTTAATTTGTGGAAATCATCTTTGATGATCCATACCCCGAATATTTTTAATGATGTCGTCAATAATTTCCTTGGTATGCTCTTCGGTTTCAATTGCTTTTTCCATCTGCTGCAGTGAATAAACAATAGTGGAATGGTCTCTGCCGCTGAATTCTTTGCCGATCGCCTCCAAAGACATCTGGGTGATTTCTCTGATGCAGTAGATCGCCGCCTGTCTGGCTGCGGGGATCGGCGCGGTTCGTTTTTTCGAGCGGATATCGTCAGCGGATACATTGTAGGTTTTCGCCACTTCGTCCACAATCCGTTCTACCGTGACCGGCACCGGACGGTTGTCGTTGAGAATGTCCCGAATGACATTTTGCGCGACTGCGATGGATGGCGGAGAGCCGGTGAATAATTTGTATGCTTTGATCTTTTTGATCGCGCCTTCCAACTGACGGATATTGTCTTTGAGACGAAGGGCAATATATTCGGTGACGTCGTCTGGAATCTCGATATTCAATAGCTCTGCTTTCCGGCGGATAATGGCCACTCTGGTTTCAAAATCCGGCGGGGAAATATCGATCAGCAAGCCGCTTTCAAAACGGGTGCGCAGACGTTCCTCCAAGGTTTTGATGTCTTTCGGCGGCCGGTCGGAGGTGAGGATAATCTGCTTGCCGAGAGAGTGCAGCTCATTGAAGGTATGGAAAAATTCCTCCTGCGTCCGTTCCTTACCTGAAAGGAATTGGATATCGTCGATCAGCAGAATATCCGCATGGCGGTATTTATTTTGAAATTCTCCGGTTGTTTTTTTCTCGATGGCGGTTAAAAACTCGTTGGTGAAGTTTTCACTGGAAATGTATTGAATATTGATATTCGGCGTTCTCAATTTGCTTTCGTGGATGATCGCCATCAGCAGATGGGTTTTTCCCAGTCCGCTCGGGCCGTAGATAAACAGCGGATTATAGATTTTATTTTTCTGTTTTTGAGCGACCGCTTTGCAGGCGGCATAAGCAAATTCATTAGAGCTGCCGACGATGAAAGTATCAAAGGTAAATTCGTAATTTGCCTTTTCATAGGTCTTTTCCAGTTGTTCTACGTTTTCCGGCTTCGTGAGATACTTGTCCAAATTCGGCGTTCCCTCCGGAGGGGTTTCCTTCAAATCCCGCAACAGATCGAGTTCGGGCGTGATGTCGTTTTCACAGATAATTTTGACTTCTACAGCAAAACCGAATACTTTAGTAAACGCTTCTTTAAGTC
>JAQXIB010000280.1 GCA_029007575.1 Clostridiales bacterium
CGGCGCCGATAATTCCGGCACCTGCCAAAATGTTAACGGGACTCATAAAAATACTCCTCCGCTGTAATATATTTGCCCCCGGGATACATCAGCCGGATGCACACGGCGGGGGCCCGCTTCCAGACCACAGACCGGCGGCCCCATGTTGATTCGCCCTGCCTGCTTTACAGCAAAAGCACAGCATCATGGCCGGCTTTTGTCTCATCAGGCATTGCGGGCAAGCAAACAGCTCCCGGATGACTACCCGCTCCTGCCGCATACACATCTCCGCCAAAACGGTCTGTTTTGATTGTAGCATACATTTACAGCGGAAACAACAACTGCCACGGCTTTGTCATTGACAAATTGCGTGGCAGTGATTGATTTGAAAAGATAATTATGCTATGATAACAAAAAACGAGGAGGCGCCTATGTTTACAGAACGACTGAACAGGATCATGAAAATAATCGGCGCAAGGTCAACCGACATTTCCAGTATCATAGGGTGTGACCGTTCCGCGGTCGACCGTATCTGCAAGGGAAGCCGTATACCGAAAAACGGCGGAAAAAGTGCGTCAAGATTTGTTTTTGCTGTTTATTCGTTTGCTGACGAACACGGAAAAACAGGAGCTATTCTGAATGAGATCGGCTGTTCCGCCTCATTTTCTGCAGAGCAGATCAAAGGCGAGATAATGCGTTGGCTTTATGACGGCGAAGAGCCGATAAAAGCGCACAAAGAAGCGCCCGCCGCTTTGCACGGACACGATAAATTCGGGCATCGCTTTTCCGCGATACTTGATTTGGCTGAGTTTTCCAATGTTCGGTTCGGAAAGCTGCTGAACATTGACCCCTCATATATCAGCCGCTTCCGCAACGGACTGCGCACTCCCGTGTCAAACGGCAAGCTCACGGAGGAGATGTGCCGTGTGCTTTACTGCCGGCTCAAAGACCAAAATCGCCTTTCCGATCTTGCAGGATTGATAAACATATCGCCCGAAGATATCCACAACGATGCGGACTGGGAAAAAGCTCTGTATTCCTGGCTGTTCCTTTCGGAGGACAACACGGTCTCATCCTTTGTTGTCGGCATGGTGGACCAGATCGGCTCCTTTTCCGCTGATATCATAAAGCCTCCTCTCCCCTTTGGGACAGCGGCAGACAAAGCGGCCTTGAGTGATGATCAGCCGCTCTATCGAGGTATGTCCGGTTTGCAGGCTGCCGTTCTCCGCTTCCTTGGAAATGTGACAGAAAGAAAAGAAAAGGAGCTGTATCTATACTCCGACCAGAATATAGATTGGATCACCGCCGACAGAGCCTTTCAGCAAAAATGGATGTCGCTGATGATACGGTGTGTAACAAGCGGCGTGAAGATCTACATCATCCACAATATCGAGCGAAATCTGGCCGAGATAGACGAAGCGATCCGCAGTTGGCTTCCCCTTTACCCTTCGGGACAGATCGAATCATTTTACCTTGACGGGCAGAGAAACGCGAATTTTTCAACAACGCTGTTTTTATGCCCCGGCTACGCGTGCATTTACGGCAACAATGTTGTTGGCACTGAAAACGAAAGCGGAAACTATCTGTACGAGACCGAACCCGAAAGGATAGAGCTGCACCGTCGGTTCTTTGATACACTTCTCGGAAAGGCTCACCGGCTTATCAGAGTGTGCAAGACCGCCGATTTTTTCCAGGTTGAAACGGCTTCCTCCGATATTACGGTTTTAAGCTGCTGCCCAACGGTGTTTTCAATGCCGGAAGAGCTTTTTTCGGAATGCTTTGACCGCTCCGAATTAAAAGACGGAGCAGGCGACGCAAATGATATTTACAAGCAAATGAAATGCTTTTTTGAGAACGCGCTGTTGTCGGGACACTTTCATGAGTGCGCGCCTTTGCCGAGCGACGAGGACTTATTCAGCGGAAAAACATATCCGGAATTCATATCGACGCCCTATTCCCCTCAGGAATTTGCGAAACACGCCAAAAACATGATCCGGCTTTTGGACAACACAAAATACCGGTTTTATCCTCTGCCCGAACCGGGTTTTGGTGATGTGCAGCTCATTATTTCCGAAAAAAGCGTTGCCGTCAGCCGGTTAAAAGCACCGTTCTTCAC
>JAQXIB010000281.1 GCA_029007575.1 Clostridiales bacterium
AACCCGACAAAATCGAACTCCTGCAGCGGAGAGAAGCTTTCCAATCCGTACAGCGGAATGTCATGCTTGCGTAGTTGTTCTTCGAAGTCTGTTTCGGGCGCAAATACCCGTTCGCACCAGGTGTCCTGCCGCTCATTCAGCAGGGAATATAAGATTTTCATTCCCAAATGCGACATACCGATTTCGTAGGTGTCAGGAAAGCAAAAAGCAAACCGCACATCGACGTTGTCTTTTTCTTTTATCACACTGTTGAGTTCTCCGCCGACATATCTTGCCGGCTTTTGTACCTTCATCAGAATCGATTCCAATTGTTCTTTTACCATCATCATTCTCATTTCTTCAATATCATATATTCCTTTTGTTCCGCCGGCTGAGTATATGGAACGGCAGACAATCATTTTATAGATATCCTTTATC
Organism: Clostridiales bacterium; assembly: GCA_029007575.1. Classification (GTDB taxonomy): domain Bacteria; phylum Bacillota; class Clostridia; order Oscillospirales; family Ruminococcaceae; genus HGM13222. Next base: position 418 of record JAQXIB010000281.1, read on the forward strand.
ATACAATAAAAAGCGGATTCCGTCAATCGGGATAATATTGTAAATTTTTAGAAAGAAAAGCGGATCGCTTAAAAAAACACTTGACAAACGGTTTTCAGGCTGTTATACTGTACAAGTAAAACAAAGCAGAACTGCCGTTCTCACCCATGCGCTGTCGATAGATATGCAGTATAGGTCAATATTTTGGACAATGCGCTTGTAATAGAGTGCGTTTGTTTTTGAGTATTGAGCGTGGACGGTATCTGTCCGCGCTTTTGTTATTTAAACTTTGAATCGGCTGCTTTGCAGCTCTGAATTACAATGGGAGGTGCTTTACCATTAGCCAAAAAGAATTGCTCATCAACGAGGAAATCCGTGACAAGGAAGTGCGTTGTATTGACGCTGACGGTGCTCAACTGGGGATTATTTCTGTCAAGGAGGCCATGCAGATTGCAGCCGAAAAGAATCTGGATCTCGTGAAGATTGCTCCGCAGGCCACTCCGCCTGTATGCCGTATCATGGACTACGGTAAGTATCGTTTTGAGCAGGCAAAACGGGAAAAGGAAGCCAGAAAAAATCAAAAAACAGTTGACGTGAAAGAAATCAGAATGTCGCTGAACATTGACACTCATGACTTTGAAACAAAGGTGAATCATGCGATCAAGTTTTTGCAGGGCGGCGATAAAGTAAAGGTTTCTGTTCGCTTTCGGGGCCGTGAAATGGCGCATACCGATTTGGGTACCGCATTGCTTGAGCGATTTAAAGACGCTGTGAGCGAAGTCGGCTCTGTGGAAAAAGCGCCGAAGCTGGAAGGCAGAAGCTTGGCTATGTTTGTTTCAGCCAAAGCCACAAAGTAAAAAATTAGGAGGAATTTGGATATGCCAAAGATCAAAACACACAGTGGTGCGAAAAAACGTTTCAACCTGACAAAAACCGGTAAGGTAAAACGCGGACACGCATACAAGTCTCACATTCTTAACAAGAAAAGCACAAAACGTAAAAGAGGTCTGCGTAAAATTGGTTATGCCGATGTGACGAATGTTGCAGCTGTTAAGAAACTCATCCCATATAAATAAAATATGAGAAAGTTGCTGAATGAAACGGTAACTGTATAATAACCAATTTGGAGGTATATAATTATGGCTCGTGTAAAAGGCGCGATGATGACTCGTAAGAGAAGAAATAAAGTATTGAAATTGGCCAGCGGATATTTCGGAAGCAAAAGCAAATTGTTCCGTACCGCGAAACAGGCTGTTATGAAATCCGGTAACTATGCTTATATCGGAAGAAAACAGAAAAAACGTAACTTCAGAAGCCTCTGGATCACCAGAATTTCCGCAGGCTGCAAAATGAACGGAATGAATTATTCCACCTTCATGAACGGCCTGAAAAAAGCCGGAATTACCATGAACCGCAAAATGCTTTCTGAGATTGCAATCAATGATGCTGCTGCATTTACCGCAATCTGCGAAAAAGCAAAAGCTGCGCTCAACTAAGTGAAGATACACGCTCGTGCCGTTTTCGGTGCGGGCGTCTTGTCTTATTCAAAACAGCTTTTGACGCTGTACCCAAGATCTATAAAGCAGAAAAGGAGGAATGCGGATGCTGCTGATTACCAGCCGTGAAAATGCCCATGTTAAAGAATATTGTAAACTGAAATTGTCTAAAAAGCAACGGGATATTCAAAGTTCTTTTGTGGTTGAAGGACTGAAATTAACGCTGGAAGCCTACAACAACGGAGTAAGCATTGAAAAAGTTTTTTTAACCGACCATGCTTTGGAAAAATATCAGGAAAAACTTTTTGAGTTGCTTAACAGCGGGATCATTGCTTTGCAAATTACCGACGAGGTGGCAAAGAAAATGTCCGATACGGAATCGCCGCAGGGGATTTTTGCGCAATGTAGTAAACTTGACAAATTTTTATCTCCGGATACAATAGAAGATAACGGCATTTATTTGGCTTTGTCGGATCTGCAGGATCCGGGCAACATCGGCACGATCATTCGCACCGCGGAAGCTATCGGCGTAAAAGGCTTGCTGTTGAGCGAAAGCTGCTGCGATATTTATAATCCGAAAGTGGTACGGGCTTCCATGGGCTCGGTTTTTCGGGTTCCGTTTTGGGTTTCCTCTGATTTTTGTCGGGATTTGAGAACGTTTTCCGATAAAGGAATCATTTCCTATGCGACGGTGCCGGACAGCGAGGCAAAGTCGATCACTCAGGTGGAGTTTGGCGGCAGCGGAATCGCGGTCATCGGAAACGAAGGCAATGGCTTGAGTCCGGAAGTGATTTCATGCTGTGATGAAAAAATTACAATCAAAATGAGAGGAAATACCGAATCGTTAAATGCGGCGATGGCAGCCGGTATTATCATGTGGCAGATGCAGTTGTAAAATTTCAAAAGGAAATGGTGATGAATATGTCGGATTTAAAGTATTGGATTTGGCTGTCTGAATTATTTTCGCGTGGCTCGGATAAACCGAATGCACTGTTAGATGAGTTTGATACCCCCGAACGTATTTTTCATGCCACCGAAGAAGAATTGGCCCGAACCGAAATATTGGGCAAAGATGATATTGCCAGAGTGATGCGTCACAGTCTGGATAGAAGCGAATATATTGAAAAAGAGTGTGAAAAGCTGAAGATTTCGATCGTCGTGCAAAGTGACACGCGGTATCCGAAGCGCCTGAAACGCATTTACGGCGCACCGGTTCTGTTGTATGTATACGGCAATATAGCCGACATTGATGACGAAGTGGTGATCGGTGTTGTCGGTACCAGAGAACCATCGGAGTATGGCACACAGGTCACAAACCAGCTTTGTTATGAGCTTGCAAACTCCGGTGTGATCATTGTAAGCGGCTGTGCGGTGGGAATTGATGCCAACGCGCATCTCGGTGCCGTTAAGGCAGGAAAACGGACGATCGCCGTGCTGGGCTGCGGGCTGGATATCAATTATCCGGCTGCCAATCATCAGCTCAAACGCCAGATTTTGTTGAATGGTGGTGCGCTGATCAGCGAGCTGCCGCCGGGAACGACCGTTAACGGTCATTATTTCCCGACCCGAAATCGTATTATTGCAGGTCTCAGCCTCGGCGTGTTGGTTACCGAAGCGCCGCGTCGCAGCGGTTCGATCATCAGTCTGAATCATGCGTTGGAGCAGGGAAGAGATACCTTTTGCATCCCGCCTCATGATATTTATGATCCTCGTTACCGCGGCGTTGTGGTTCCGCTGCGCGATTATGCGAAAGCTGTTTACGATGCGAACGATATTTTGTTTGAATATTACAATGAATATTCGCATAAACTTACAGCTGATAAGGTGATCGGAGATTATATGCGCCAGATCGCGGCGGATAGATCGCAGTTGAAGCAAGTGGCGGATGAATCGGCTTATCAGACGAGCGATGCTGTCGTACAGGAGAAACCGATATCTCCGGACGGCGATTCATTGGGATTGACGGGTAATAAGCTGATCGTATATAATGCCCTTGACGATGAACCGCAGTATATCAACGAGATCACCGTGAAAGCGGATATGCCGCTGCAAACAGTGCTGTCCACCATCACCGAGCTGGAAATTGACGGTTTCGCGGTGTCTTATTCGGGACAGCGGTACGGTAGAGTTATCAAACAATAAGCAAAGGAGTAGTGCCTTTCGAAACGGAGAAAGGCTGAAAAGTAGATGGCGAATTTAGTAATTGTGGAGTCACCGACAAAAATAAAAGGTATCAAGAAATATTTAGGCAGAAACTATGAAGTGGTTGCCACGAAGGGGCATATTCGGGATTTACCCAAGAGCAAGTTCGGTATCGATATCGAAAATGATTTTGAGCCGAAATATATCAATGTGGTCGGCAAAGGCGATGTCATCAAAGATTTAAAAAAGCAAGCGAAAAAATGCAGTAAAGTATATCTTGCGACCGACCCGGATAGAGAGGGAGAAGCTATATCGTGGCATCTTGCACATATATTGGGGTTGTCGTTGGAGGATGCAAACCGTGTCACCTTCAATGAGATCACCAAAACCGGTGTCAAAGCCGGAATGAAGGAGCCGCGTAAAATCAACCTGGATTTAGTGGATGCGCAGCAGGCGCGCCGGGTGCTTGACCGGGTGGTCGGTTATCAGTTAAGCCCGTTTTTGTGGAAAAAGGTCCGTTCCGGATTGTCTGCAGGCAGGGTGCAATCGGTTGCCGTACGTATTATTGTAGACAGAGAAGAAGAAATCCGGAATTTTGTGGAGGAAGAATACTGGACCATTGACGCGATGTTCTCGTCTCAGGATTCCGCCAAACCCTTTCCGGCAAAGTTTTACGGAACGGAAAAAGAAAAAATTGAAATTAAAACAAAAGAAGAGTCGGATAAAATCCTTGCTGAGTTAAACAGCGCGGAATATTCCGTCAAAGATGTCAAAAAAGGCGTCCGTAAAAAATCGCCTGCCGCTCCGTTTACCACCTCTACCATGCAGCAGGAGGCGGCACGGAAGCTCGGTTATCAGGCAAAACGTACCATGAAAGTGGCTCAGGAGCTTTATGAAGGCGTGGATCTGCCGAAGCTCGGTGCAGTCGGTTTGATTACCTATATGAGAACGGACAGCCTGCGCATTTCCGAAGAAGCAAGCCAAGCCGCAAATGCGTATATCATAGCGACTTACGGAGAAAAATACGCGCCCAAGACGCCGAATGTATATAAATCCAAATCCAATGCGCAGGACGCGCATGAGGCGATCCGTCCGACCATGCCGGAATTAACGCCGAATGAAATCAAGGACAGCCTGACCAGTGAGCAGTTTAAGCTGTATAAATTGATTTGGGAGCGGTTTATCGCCAGCCAGATGGAAGCCGCGATTCTGGATACGGTTTCGGTTAATATCAAAGCAGGTAAATATCTGTTTAAGGCATCGGGATATACAGTTCGTTTTGACGGATTTACTGTGCTTTACGAAGAAGGCAAAGACAGCGAAGGCGAAAAGCAGGTGATATTGCCGAAGCTGGAGTCGGGGGATTCATTGAAACCGGTCAGCCTGCTCGGCAACCAGCACTTTACCCAGCCACCGGCAAGATATACCGAAGCTACTTTAATTAAAGCGTTGGAGGAAAATGGAATCGGACGTCCAAGTACCTATGCGCCTACCATTTCTACGATTTTGACCAGAAATTATGTTCAGCGCGAGGGAAAGCAGATCAAGCCGACCGAGTTGGGTGAGGTAGTCACCCACTTGATGGAGGATCACTTCAATAATATCGTTGATGTCAAGTTTACGGCCAATATGGAAAAAGAGCTGGACCTGGTCGAAGAAGGCAAGATGAACTGGAAAGATACTATCCGGGAATTTTACGGTGATTTTTCGAAGTCCCTGAAAAAAGCCGAGGCGGAGCTTGGCGATGAACGGATCAATGTTCCGGATGAAGTGACCAATATTGATTGTGAACTTTGCGGCAAAAAAATGGTCGTCAAAATGGGAAGATTCGGTAAATTTTTGGCATGCTCGGGTTATCCGGAATGCAAAAATACCAAGAGGATTGTAGTGGAAACAAAGGGAATCTGCCCGTTGTGCGGCGGCAAAATATTAGAGAAAAAATCCAAAAAAGGGAAAAAATATTTTGGCTGTGAGCATAACCCGAAATGCGGCTTTATGACCTGGGATGAGCCGACAGGAGAAAAATGCCCGAATTGCGGTGCATCACTGCTGAAAAAATACGGCAAAGCAGGAAAAATTTATTGCTCTAAAGAAGGCTGTGGTTTCGAGAAGGGGTTAAAGGATTAGTCGTATGAAAAGAAATGCACTGCGTTCCTTTCATACTTTGCTTTTCCGCTTGTCCGAAATTTTGCAAAAGCTCAGAAAGGAATGTTTGTGATCAGAGTGGATACGGTAACTGTAATAGGCGCCGGACTGGCCGGCTGTGAAGCGGCTCATCAGTTGGCAAAACGCGGCATACAGGTCAAGCTGTACGAAATGAAGCCGAACAAAATGTCTCCCGCACATCACTATCCGGGATTCGCGGAGCTGGTGTGCTCCAACTCTTTAAAAGCGGACAGGCTTGGCTCGGCAGCCGGTATGCTGAAGGCGGAGATGCGGTTGTTTGATTCGGTGGTTTTGGAAGCGGCGGATCGCTTTGCAGTTCCGGCAGGCGGTGCGTTGGCGGTAGAACGGACTGCTTTTTCGGATTACATCACCCAAAAAATAACAGCGGATGAGAATATTGAGATCATCTCTCAAGAGGTTTCCGAAATCCCGGAGGAAAATGTGATCGTTGCAACCGGCCCGTTGACGGCGGACGATTTGGCGGAAAACATTAAGAAACTCTGCGGCACTGAAACCCTGAGCTTTTATGATGCGGCAGCCCCGATTGTGACGGCTGACAGCATTGATATGAATGTTGCTTTTATGGCGTCGCGTTACGGCAAAGGGGAAGCCGACTATATCAATTGCCCGATGAATAAAGAGGAATACGAGCGTTTCTATCAGGCGTTGGTCACGGCAGAAATTGCTCCGTTAAAATCCTTTGATAAGGAGTACTTTCGGGTGTATGAAGGTTGTATGCCGGTGGAGGTCATAGCGAAACGGGGAGAAGATACCCTGAGGTTTGGGCCGCTGAAACCGGTAGGATTGACCGATCCGCGCACCGGACATCGTTCGTGGGCAGTGGTGCAGCTGCGAAAAGAAAACGCAGCTTCTACCATGTATAATCTGGTAGGATTTCAGACCAACTTAAAATTTCCGGAGCAGAAACGGGTGTTTTCGATGATTCCGGGATTGGAAAACGCCGAGTTTGTGCGTTACGGGGTGATGCACCGGAATACTTTCTTGGACAGCCCCCGATTACTTACCGAATATTTTTCGATGAAAAACCGACCGAATCTTTTCTTTGCCGGTCAGATGACCGGTGTGGAGGGGTATATTGAATCCGCGGCTTCGGGCATCATGGCAGGATATCAGATGGCGCGTCTGCTGGAGGGAAAACCTCTGCTGAGCTTGCCGAATACTTCGATGATGGGAGCGCTTTCCAAATATATCAGCGATGAAACGGTTTCCTGCTTTCAGCCGATGGGATGCAATATGGGCATCTTGCCCGACTTAGAGGAACGGATTCGGGATAAAAAATGCCGATATCAAATGCTTGCGGAACGAGGCTTAAAAGATTTGGAAACAGCGTTGCAGCAAGCGGATTAATTTTACTTAATACAGATCGTGCAGGAAAGAAATGTGATCATAGATTCGCAAAGAAAGGAATGGACGTAAAAATGAAAATTATAGTAGATGGCTTTGGCGGAGATAACGCGCCTCTTTCGGTTTTGCAGGGATGCGCGCTGGCGGTTGCGGAGTATGAAGATGTAGAAATCATCGTGACCGGTGACGAAGCCAAAATTCGTAATGTGGTAGCAGAAAATAACATTTCACTGGATAAAATTGAGATTGTGGATGCCAACGGCGTGATCGAAATTGAAGACGAGCCGACCGACATTTTGAAGGCAAAGAAGGATTGTTCCATGGCGGTTGCGTTTCAACTGCTGGCGCAGGGCAAGGGCGATGCCTTTGTCAGCGGAGGTAGCACCGGAGCCATTGTGGTTGGGGCTTCCTTTTTGGTCAAGAGGATCAAAGGCATTAAACGTGCGGCGTTGGCACCGATTTTGCCGACCGATACCGGATGCTATATGCTGATGGATGCGGGAGCAAATTTGGATTGCCGTCCGGAGATGCTGATGCAGTTCGGCATCATGGGATCTGTTTATATGAATAAAATCATCAAAATAAACCAACCTCGGGTTGGATTGCTGAATGTGGGCGCAGAGGAAACCAAAGGCACTGATCTGCAGCTTGGCGCTTATCATCTGCTCAAGCAATCGAAGTTAAACTTTTGCGGTAACGTAGAGCCTCGCGATGTCCCGTCGGGCGCCTGCGATGTTTTGGTGACCGATGGATTTTCCGGAAATGTGGTGCTGAAACTGACCGAAGGCTTGGGGATGACTTTAATCGGTAACATTAAGGAGATCTTCATGAAAGGATTCCTCTCAAAAATCGCGGCGGCGATCGTACTGCCGGAAATGAAAAAATTCAAAAAGAAAATGGATTATACCGAATACGGCGGCGCACCGTTGATGGGCATATCCAAACCGGTGATCAAAGCACACGGCAGTTCCAATGCCAAGGCGTTTAAGAACGCAATCCGCCAGGCAAGAGATTTCGCGCAGATGAATGTCATCGAGGAAATTAAAAATGCGCTTGCCGAGGCGCCGAAAGCCGAGGAACAGACCGCAGAATAAAGGAAAAAGGTCGAATCACTATGAACGAGCTTGAAAACAGGATTCATTATACTTTTAAAAATAAAAAGTTACTGCATGAGGCGTTGAGCCATTCCTCTTATGCAAACGAGGGAAAGCGGACGAGAAGCAATGAAAGGTTGGAATTTTTGGGAGATAGCGTGCTGTCCATTATCGTGGCAAAGCATCTGTTTACCCACTACACCCATCTGCCGGAGGGGGAACTGACCAAATTACGCGCCTCGCTGGTTTGTGAAAAATCGTTGTACGAGTTTGCTTCCGGCTTTGGATTGGGAGAATTTCTCCTGTTGGGAAAAGGAGAAGAAATGACCGGAGGCAGAGAGCGTCCTTCTATTATAGCGGATGCGTTTGAGGCGTTGCTGGCGGCCATTTATCTTGACGGAGGGATGGACGAGGCACGTAAATTTGTCCTGCAATTCATTCCGGAGCATCTGAATCCGAAGCAGGCAAAGGGACTCAGCGATTATAAAACCACTTTGCAGGAAATCGTGCAGCAAAACAAAGAAGAAAAAATCGAGTATGTGCTGATCGAGGAAACCGGCCCGGATCACGATAAAACCTTTGTGGTTGAGGTCCATTTGAATTCGAATGTCATCGGAACGGGACGAGGAAAAAGCAAGAAGCAGGCAGAGCAGTTTGCGGCAAAAGAAGCGTTGGAGCTCATGGGTTATGAAACACTCTAACATTGCTTTCTTTGTTCCGCACGTCGGCTGCCCGCATACCTGTTCGTTCTGTAATCAGCGCAGCATTTCGGGCACGGTTGCTTTGCCGACGGCGGAGGATGTAGAGCAGACCTGCCGACAGGCTTTGACTGAAGTGAAAGACAAAGAGCATACCGAAATTGCTTTTTTCGGAGGCAGTTTTACCGCAATCCCGCGGGACTATATGCTGTCGCTGCTTAAAGCGGCGGAACCGTTTTGTCGGGACGGAATGTTTGCGGGGATCCGTATTTCCACCCGACCGGATTGTATTTCCGGGGAAATATTGGCGCTGCTGACGGAATATCATGTGACGGCCATTGAGCTTGGCGTGCAGAGTTTGAACGATCAGGTGTTGACGCTGAATGAACGCGGACATACGGCCGCCGATGTGCAGGAAGCGGTAGCATTGATCAAGGAGT
>JAQXIB010000282.1 GCA_029007575.1 Clostridiales bacterium
ATTACTATATCGGTACATTCTTATCCACTCCAAGTGCAAGCTTTTTGATGCATTTTGCTGTTTTCCCTTGCACTTATTATACCATAAAATCTGCTCAAAGTCAGTATTTATGCGGCTCCATAATTTGTTCAGTGTACATTACGGTAGATGCAGACACCTATCTAAGCAAAAACGCGATACAGTGCATCATGAACCATATTACAACGCGTAAAAGCGCTTGTGTGGCAGGAAATTTATTGGTTCAAAACGTCAAACAGACAATCTTTACTAAAATGCAAAACTACGATTATCTGCTCAGTATTGCTGCCATCAAACGATATCAAGGCAGTTATCAATCTACACTGGTTGCACAGGGTGCTTTCAGCGCCTTTGAAACCGAAGCGGTTCGCGATGTGGGCGGCTGGGAAAACGGTATCGGGGAAGATATCGTACTGACCTACCGTCTGCTGAAACAAAAAAAGGCTTCCACTTATGAGCCCGCCGCAGTGGGATACACGATAGTACCCGAAACATTGGGCAGTCTCTACAATCAACGAAAGCGTTGGGCCACAGGCATGCTGGAAGGGCTTTCCGCGGTGAAACCATGGCAGCAAGGCACCGGTTTTTCCCGCTTTTTTACCTTTATCAATTTGTTTATTATATATCTGGATTTTGCCTTTGTGTTCGGGTTCGTTCCCGGCGTCATCTGGGCTTGTTTCGGATATTATTATTTTGTCGGCATATTAACCCTGCTTGCCTTTTTGATTTCAGCTATTTTATATTTCAGCGTATATCGCTACCAAAAAAGGCTGGGAATATCGTTTAAAAACAGCTTTTTCGGTTTTATCTGCTTTTTGTTTTTCTTCCAGTTTATCCAAAGCTCCGCTTCCCTGCACGGATATCTGCTTCGCCTGACAAAAAGAAAGGGAGAATGGAAATGAAGTATAAAAATATCGGTTTTAATCTGATTTTATGGTCATCTGCGATTCTTGTGGCAATTCTGGGTGTATGGGCGCTCAAAAAGAATCTTGCCGACAAGCCGACCAATATCACGATAGATCCGGCAAAGCCGATGGTGGCGCTGACCTTTGATGACGGCCCGAACCCTCAATTCACACCGCAGGTACTGGAAATCCTTGCCGACAACGAAGCCTATGCCACCTTTTTCATCAACGGGAAAAATTTAACAGGAAACGAAACGTTGCTTCAAGCCATAACGGACAGTGGTCATGAACTCGGCAATCATAGTTACTTTCATCTTGACCTGACCACTCTTGATGCGCAGGAAATGGACAGAGAATTTCGGGAAACACAGCACGCAGTCAACAGAATTTTACCGAATTATCCGCTTTTATATTTTCGTCCGCCCTATGGCAGATACAACGACATTGTTACCGAAACCGCTTGCATTCCTATGGTATTATGGGATATCGACAGCGGAGACTGGGAAAAGACCACCTCCGAAAATATTGTTGATCAGGTGTTGTCAGCGGTTAAGGACGGAGACGTCATTATCTTCCACGATGACAATGCCGCTACAGTGGAAGCGCTCACCGTCATTGTCCCGGTATTAAAAGAATGGGGATTCCAATGCGCTACTATTTCCCAATTAAATCAAGCAAGATCAGCTATCGAATGATCTCGTATACCCGGATATCATTTGCTTGCCTTCGGGCAAGCATACATACAGTTGAGCGACAACATAATATTCTTACACATCTTCGAATCAACAGCTGCACAACGCGGACAAGCCTTTGCCTCTGTAAACCGGTTGTGTTATCACTGCAAGAAAGCAACAGCAAAACCGTCAAACACGTTGCAGGACGCATTTGACGGCTTTCTAAAAATAAATTCATATATTTCTGCTTCTATTAAATTCAAATACAATCAGAACAAAATCAATGGAAACATTTGCCGAACATCGTGTATTTTCATTTGTTCTTTCTTTTCTTGCCAAGCAGGACATTCATTGCTATATAGAGTGAAATAAGAGAAAAAATCAAAATGCTGATTCCTATAATCGTCATTTTTCCGTACTTCCAATCAGCTTTTTCCCTGTCACTGCCAAAAACACATCATCCATTTTTCCTTTGGTGATTTCATAGTCACGGAAAATCTCAGGATATTTCAAAATCATTTCCGTGGCAGCGACTGTATTCGGTACGGATACCCGATAGGCGTCCCGAATGCACTCATATAGTGGGTAGTCAGAAACACTGTCATTTCTTCATTCCTTCGCAGATCCTCGATCACTCGACAAAGTGTAGATCTGGTCTGCGGATCCAATCCTGTAGTCGGTCCATCCAAGATCAGAATCTGCGGTTTATGAATCAAAGCTCGCGCAATATCGATTCTGCGCCGCCTGTACTTCACCGAAACTTTTACTCAAATGGTCGATTTCGATTATATTATTCATCATTCCGCTCTCCTTTGATACATCAACATTCCAATCCGCGCGGAATTTATGTCATACATCCGCTACCCACAATGCAGAACACCGCCGCTAAACTGATTCCGATACCAGCCATTCTTTCGCTTGTTCAAAGTCATTGATAAAAGCAAATGCAAAACGGCTTCGGTTATGCAGCGCATCACGAAACATTTTTTGGATCTTCTTATCTGTTCCAATAAAACATACGCGCATATATTTTTTCTGTTCATCACAAAGCAGCTTGACTATTTCGTCGACTAAAACTGTTGTAACCAGTGTTTCATCCAAAACGAAGCCGATATGTGATGGCTTGGAAGGCGCAAGAAAAGTATGACTGTCTATTTTTAGCTTATCGAGAACCAAATCGGTATATTGATACATTCCGTCCAGATGTTCAAACCAAATTTCTCCGTTGCCGAAAGGAAGAACAAAGGATTTCTTTTTCACTCCGGGCAATTCCTCAGGCACATCGCAATCACAATATCTCTCTGTGTTATGATCAAATAAACGCTCAAACCATTTCATAAGATCGCCTCATCTATGTATCAGTATGTAATCGGCGTCCGAAACAAAAAGCTCAAGATGCAGTCTGCTATAAACAACACGCTCAAAACAATACAGAGCGTCCGAATGACTCTTGTTGATATTCTGCGATACAGCTTTTCTGCCATCGGCTCTATCAGATAATGAAGCGCTATGCCCATGATACCAAAGCTCACCACACTCCGAAAGCAGATGATACCATCGATATTCAGAAACAATCCCCTGTAATCCCAAAGCCGCATTCCAAACAGTCGAATACCGACATAGCCAATGATATACTCCAACACACCGGTGACGCCCACGCAAAGCAAAAACAGCAGCAGCGGATATTTTTTCAGCGGCTTTAGGGCATAAATTCCTAATGCGCCGATTCCATAGATCGGTAGCCATGGACCATACAAAATGCCTCGGTTACGCAGCATTTCCTCGGTAAACCAGTAAAAAATTTCTTCATAGACCCAACCGACCAAACAACCAGTCATAAAAATCAGGAAAAGATAACACAGTCTGTTCAAGAATTGCTTTTGCAGCAATCCTTCTGCCATGCGATTATTTTCAAGCGATATTACGGAGTTGTCCATTCTTACTTCAAACTCCTTTCTTCAGAATTCGTTCCAAGGCAGGAATATCGATCTGATTGACGGTCTCAAACTTTCCCTGATAAAACACCGCCCAGTTGTTGAAGGGACAGGGTAATTCTTTCGCCTTTTCCAGACTGTCTACTAAGACAAAGTTGGCAGGAAGTCCCTTTTCCGCGCAATAGGCTTGCAGTATTTCGATCCGCTGCATAATATAGGGACATTGCAAATCGTAATAGATCGTCAGTTCCTTGTTGTCAATGGTTTCCCGCTTGGCGCTGGGAGCAAAAGACGGAGTGCTTCCATCAAAGGACAGAGCCAGCAGCTCATAGCCTCCGGGCGTCGTATCCACCGACTGAAAGCCAAACTTCTTTGCAAAGCTTTGGTCGGAAAGCCATGCCTTTTGTTTCTGCGCACCCAGCATACAGATGCCGGACTTTCCTCTGGTTCGGGCATCATTAATACAATATTCCATTAACATCCTGCCGTAGCCGCAGCCCTTTGGATCGCCGGTAACCCACAAACAATAAATGTACAGATAATGATCTCCGACAATGGGCACCCATGCCGTTTCCAGCGGAGCATATTCGATGAAGACGCAGCCCTTCACATCAAGCTTACGGAATACATGCCCTTCTTTCAGCCGATCAGCCAACCACCGGCGCTTTGCCTCTACTCCCGGATGAGGCTTCTTACTGCGGATAATACAGCACAGATGTTCATCTGCCAGATTATCCGGCGTCAAATTAACAAAATGTGTTTCCATATTAATTCCCGCTTTCTGCTATGAACGGTTACGAAAAAGGACACCAATCAAGATACGCATTGTATCAAAACTGGTGTCCGTTTCTGGTACGCCTGACTGGATTCGAACCAGCGGCACATGGCGTCGGAGGCCATTGCTCTATCCAACTGAGCTACAGACGCATATAAAAGCATAAAATATTATAGCATGACATCAATAAAAATGCAAGCGTTTTATTCATTATTTTTAATTTTAGCAAATACAATCAAATATAATCAAATGCGATCAAAAATATAAAAAATGGAAAAATCACTTGACAAATCAAGGAATAGGTGTATAATATATAAAGTAGTTCGAGGTGTGGCTCAGTTTGGTAGAGCGCTGCGTTCGGGACGCAGAGGTCGCGTGTTCAAATCCCGTCACCTCGACCATAAAGTCCAAGTCTTATGGCTTGGACTTTTTTAATGAAAAATATGATAGCATAGCCAATCAAGCAAACAAGGACTTTGATACACACATACATCAAAGTCCTTGTTTATTTTTAATGAATCATTTGGGTCAGCGGTATAATGCAAACGCCGGCAGTACAACATCTTATACTAATGTCTGATTGAAAGCTTTCATCAATTTCCGAGGATGAATGGTACTAGAAAAAGCAGACGACGTCGCTGGGCTGACGCCCAGCAAGGAGGATAACACGTTCTGGTACAATTCAGGTCGAAAAGAATAAAAGCGTTTTATTAGATTTTAGTATTATACCCGATGAAGCAGATCGGTATAATTCGGCATCGGCCACACATCAGAAGAAACAACTTCCTCTGTTTTGTCAACAGATGCCCGCAGCTTGTTCATAGCAGTGTATACTACATCGCGGTAATATACAGCGTCCTCTTTCACATCGTCAATATGATGCGCCTGATTCAACGCGTTTTCAAGATGTCCCAAAGATATATCAATTTCGTCCATATCCGCTATCAATTTTACAAGCAGCTTTTTCACTGCATTGCTGGCAGTTCCCGACTTTTCCAGCTCGTTATTCGTAGCAGCCACTTTTCCTGCGAACTCGATGCAGGCAGGCATGATTTGGCGTTTTGTCATTTCAATCATGGCGTTCGCTTCAATATTCAATATTTTTGCGTAATTTTCCAGCATGATTTCGTATCGGGATAATGTTTCGGTGCGGGACATCACATTATATTTCTCAAAAACTGCAAGATTTTTTTCCTCAGTCATCGAGCAAATCGCGTCTACCGTATTGCTGAGATTCGGTAGACCGCGGCGTTTGGCTTCTGCAACCCACTCGTCGGTATAATTATTGCCGTTGAAAATAATTTTTCCGTGTTCTTTCATGGTGTCGGAAATAATCGCTTTGATTTCATGATCAAAATCATAAGCGGATTCCAACCGATCCGCAAATATTGCAAGACTTTCGGCAACAATAGTATTTAAAATGTAGTTTGCCGGAGCGATCGAAGCGGATGATCCCACCATCCGGAATTCAAATTTATTACCGGTAAAAGCAAACGGGGAAGTACGGTTTCTGTCACTGTCGTCCTTTGGAAGCTGCGGCAACGTGGCCACACCTGTTTCCAAAATGCCGGAAGCACTTTCTGCCGGCGCATCGCCGTGCGCGATCCGATTTAACACGTCGGTCAGTTGCTCTCCTAAGAAAATAGAAATAATGGCGGGCGGTGCCTCGTTGGCGCCTAACCGATGGTCGTTTCCGGGGCTTGCAGCAGCCGTGCGAAGCAGATCGGCATATTTGTCCACACCGGAAATAACGGCACAAAGGAAAATCAAAAACTGGATATTTTCATAGGGCGTTTTGCCGGGATCCAGCAAATTCAAACCGTCATCAGTCGATAACGACCAGTTGTTATGCTTGCCCGATCCGTTTACTCCCTCAAATGGTTTTTCGTGCAAAAGACAAGCTAATCCGTTTTTCTTTGCCACGATCCGCATCATTTCCATGGTAAGCTGATTGGCATCGCATCCGATATTCGCCGAAGTAAAAACAGGTGCCAGCTCATGCTGTGCCGGAGCTACCTCGTTATGCTTGGTTTTAGAAGTAACGCCTAATTTCCACAGCTCATCATCTAACTCCCGCATAAATTGTGCGACCCGCAAGCGAATACGTCCGCAATAATGATCGTCCATTTCCTGTCCCTTTGGCGGTCTTGCGCCGAACAACGTACGGCCGCAAATTTTTAAATCCAAGCGTTTCTCGTATTTATCACGATCGATTAAAAAATATTCCTGCTCGGCGCCAACCGTCGCAATCACTCGCTTTGAAGTGTAGTTGCCGAACAATTTAAGAATACGCAGGGATTGATCCGATATCACTTGCATGGAACGAAGCAACGGCGTTTTGGTATCCAAAGCCTCCCCGGTGTAAGCACAAAAAGCAGTGGGAATATATAAAGTTCCATCACGGACAAAAGCCGGAGATGTACAATCCCAGGTCGTATATCCGCGCGCTTCAAAAGTATTACGCAGTCCTCCGCTCGGAAAAGACGAAGCGTCCGGTTCCCCTTTTACCAATTCTTTGCCCGAAAACTCCAGTATCACTCTGCCGTCGCTCTGCGGAGTTAAAAAGCTGTCATGTTTTCCGGCAGTGATGTTTGTCATCGGCTGGAACCAATGGGTATAATGGGTTGCTCCCTGTTCGACTGCCCAATCTTTCATCGCGCTGGCAACCACATCGGCAATCGAAGAATCCAGCGGCAATCCCTCATCAATGGAACGCTTTAAACATTTATAAGTGTCTTTCGGAAGTCTGTCACGCATCACCGCATCATTAAACACACGGCAAGCAAAAGTATCAGCAAAATTTGTACTCATCATCTCAACCCGATTTATCCGATTATCCGAATAAATTCCTTTCTCTATATCATTAAGTTTCACAGCACTTACCTGTTATAATAAATGTATGCCGTGCTTATCACATTCCAGAAGCATCTCATCCGACCACACCGAAGCTTGCACCTCTCCGATATGTGCTTTTTGCAGCAGCAGCATACAAATACGGGACTGACCGATACCGCCTCCCATCGTCAAAGGAAGTTCATTATTTAACAAAGCTTGATGAAACGGCAGGTTTTTACGGCTTTCGCAACTGGCAATTTCCAGTTGTCTTGCAAGTGCTAGCACATCGACACGAATCCCCATGGACGATAGTTCTATCGCATGCTCTAAAACCGGATACCACACCAGCAAATCCCCGTTTAGACTCCAGTCATCATAATCAGGCGCGCGTTTATCATGCGGCTGACCGCTTTTTAACGCTCCGCCGATCTGCATGATAAAAACAATACCGTGTTCCCGACATATCGCATCTTCCCTTTCTTTCGGTGTTTTATCCGGGAAACGATCCTCCAATTCTTGTGAAGTAATAAAGAAAACCTCCGAACGCAAAAACGGTTTTAGCTGAGGATATGTATGACACAGCAGTGTTTCTGTCTGCTTTAAACAGTCGACGATTTGCCGCACCGTATCACATAACGTTTTCGTCGTCCGGGTTTGAGGGGTAATGATTTTTTCCCAATCCCATTGATCCACATACACAGAATGCAGATTATCCAGTTCTTCATCCCGGCGTATGGCATTCATATCGGTATATAATCCGGTCCCGGCGGTAAAACCGTACCGTTTTAATGCCAGGCGTTTCCATTTTGCAAGAGAATGCACGATCTGAACCTCTGCCTGCAAATCCATAATATCAAACTGTACCGGTCTTTCCACCCCGTTCAGATCATCATTCAGACCGGTTTCCGGACGCACGAACAGCGGAGCGGATACCCTGGTAAGCTGCAGTTTTTCCGCAAGCATTCGTTCAAAATGATCCTTGGTCAATTTAATTGCCTGTTCCGTTTGCATAACATCCAAACGTGAACGATAATCTTTCGGCAGCCATAATTTGTTCTGAGACATAAATCGGCGTTATCCTCCTATTGAAATCATTCCAAATCCAATACTTCATATTTTATCATGGAAAGGTTTGCTTTGCAAGTGTAACAATTTTAATTCGGAGAAAAAGAATTTATCCTCGCCAACAACTGTAAAGTCCTCATTTATTTAGGCGCTACAAAAATAAGGCTACAAAAATAATGAAAATTTTTTTAAAAAAGGCTTGCTTTTTTTTATAAGTTATAGTATAATAAATAAGCGTTGTGAAAATCACATGCCGGTGTGATGTAATTGGCAGACGTAGTGGACTCAAAATCCACCGCTGGCGACAGCGTGCCGGTTCGAGTCCGGCCACCGGCACCACGGAACTCCCCAAGCTATATGCTTTGGGAGTTCTTTTGGATTCGATACCGTCACCATTACTACCTAAACATATACAAAATTTCTAT